>JBJONJ010000401.1:0-5725 GCA_046051905.1 Verrucomicrobiota bacterium | reverse complement strand
CAATCATGCGGCGAATGAATGCTAGCTCACCGCCCTCGCACCACAACTCGTGAGATTTGCCACCGAAGTTCAATGCCTGCTTCTTCACGCCAAGGTGCCGCAACTTCCGCTGACTGCCCGTAGCCGCTTCAGCAGCCGAGGCATGAAAGGGCGGATTGCACATCATCAGATCAAAATGCTCTCCCGGCTGGATGATGCCATGGAAGCAATGCGCGGAGGATGTTTGCAGACGGCACTCGATCAGGCTCGAGACGCCAGCGTTTGCCATGACCATCTTCCCAGCCCAGCGAAACGCGATCTCGTCCAATTCGCTAGCAACAAAGCTCCAACCGTACTCACATGCACCGAGCAGCGGATAGATGCCATTCGCTCCGGTGCCGATGTCCAGCACACGAACGGAAGGCCCACGACGAAGGTGAATGAGGTCCGCCAAGTGATGCAGGTAATCACTGCGCCCAGGAATCGGTGGGCAGAGATAGCCCGCTGGAATGTCCCAATGCGGCAAACCATAGGCCTGACGAAGTAGCGCTTGATTCAGCGCCTTGACCGCAAGCGGGTCCGCATAGTCGATGGAGTCATCTCCATAGGCATTCGGCTTCACGAAAGCCTTCAGCGCGGGACTGACCGCGATCAGCGCTGTGAAATCATAGCCCTCGCGAAAGCGATTCCTCGGATGCAGGCCAGTCTTGGTGGACTCGCGTTTCATCGGCGACCTCCTCCCGGCGGCGTGCGGCCTTCACCGAAGTATTTCTCGCTGCGGTAGCGCAGCCAGACACGCAGCACTTGTGGCACCTTGTCTCGCTCAGCGGGCGTGAGCGACTCATAAAGCTCCATGGCCTTCTCACGCTCGGCACGGCAGGCAGCGTTGTTGTGAGCGTCCCAGCGAGTGCGTGCCAGGCGGATGCGACGGCAGACCTCCTTGATCAAAGCGGCTCCGGCGAGCGGCTTGGCATCGGGTTTCTTCTTCGCAGGCATCGGTGGGGATCAAACGCGAGCCGTGGCGCGATTCTCCAAGAACCAGCGATAGGTTTTTTCCACGCCTTCGCGGAAGTTCGTGCCCGCTTTCCAGCCGAGATTCGAGAGGCGGCTCACATCGAGAAGGCGTCGCGGATTGCCATCGGGCTGATGGGTGTCCCAGCGGATCTCGCCGGTGTAGCCGATGATGCCACGGATGATCTCCGCCGCCTCGCGAATGCTGATTTCGGCACCCGTGCCAATGTTCACGATGTCTGCACCGCTGTAGTGATCGAGCAGGAAGGCGCAGGCCTCGGCGAGGTCATCGACGAAAAGGAATTCACGCGTCGGCTTGCCGCTGCCCCAGAGGGTGACCCAGGGTGCATTGGTCAACTTCGCCTCATGAAAACGGCGGATGAGCGATGGCAGCACATGGCTGTGCTCAGGATCGAAATTGTCGAAGGGGCCGTAAAGATTCGCTGGCATGCCGCAGATGAAATCTTTGCCATGCTGATGGCGGTAACCTTGGCAGAGCTTGATGCCGGCGATCTTCGCCACGCCATACGGCGCATTCGTTTCCTCCATCGGTCCTGTCATGAGGCTATCCTCGCGGATCGGCATCTCGACGACTTTGGGGTAGATGCAGGTGCTACCGAGAAGAGCAGCTTCTTCACGTCAAAGCGATGCGAAGCCGAAAGCACCGCGTTCTGGATTTGGAGGTTATTGAGCAGGAAATCGACCGGGTGCGTGTAGCTGGCCTTGATACCGCCCACCGTGGCGGCGGCGAGGATAACGTATTCGGGCCTCTCGGCGGCAAAAAAGGCATCCGTGGCCTGCGGGTCACGCAGATCGAGCTCCGCTTTCGTGCGTGTGATGATCTGCCACTCGGGTTTGCCCGAGTAGAGTTTCATCAGCGCACGACCGACGAGACCATTGTGACCGGAAATGAAAATCTTTTTGCCGTTGGAGGACAT
Organism: Verrucomicrobiota bacterium; assembly: GCA_046051905.1. Taxonomy (GTDB): domain Bacteria; phylum Verrucomicrobiota; class Verrucomicrobiia; order Verrucomicrobiales; family Verrucomicrobiaceae; genus Prosthecobacter. The sequence continues at coordinate 3,797 of JBJONJ010000401.1, read as the reverse complement.
CCCCGGCTGATAGCTGACGGCATGGCGATGTCTAGCGGTTCGTAGCCGGGGCATTCCTGCCCCGTGAGTTTGGGGGCTAGGAATGCCCCCTTACCCGAGTTGGCGCATCATTTCGAGACAGTCGCTCACCGGTCGCAGCCCCTGCGAAGGCGTTGGATGTGTCAAAAACGCCGCAGCGGTGCAAACGGCGAGCCGCAGACGCTTCGCGATGGGCCATTCCTCGTGCGTGCCATGCAGATAACCAGTCGCAAAGACATCCCCTGCCCCGGTGGCTCCGGCGATGAAAACCGGTGGCAGTTGGAGTGAAGCCTAATGATGCACCGCTCCACTTTTATCCGCCACGACGGCACTCGCCTCGAAGTGAATGATCCCCTCACGACGCACGCCACGCACCAGCCGCTTATTCGCTGCGGGCTGCATGTGCGGGATGTCGTCATGAGCGGAGTTCACCCTCAGCTTCGCCACATTCCCGGCTTCAATCACCCCAGCCTCAGCGCATACCTCTGCCCATGCCGCGTGAGCTTCACCGTGGAGCCATAGATGGCACTCAGGTTGGCGCTAGTGAGGATGCTGTGCTTTGGGCCAGAGGCGAAGACGCGGCCGTCTTTGAGGAGGAGGCAGTGGGTGATGGCGGGGAGGATTTCTTCGACGTGGTGGGTGACCATGACGAGCGAGGGACTCTTCGGCCGGGCGGCGAGGGTTTGCATCCACTGGAGGTAATGCTCGCGGGCGACGGGATCGAGACCGGCGCAGGGTTCGTCGAGGATGAGCACTTTGAATTTTGCCATCAAAGCACGGCAGATGAGCACTTTTTGCTTCTCGCCTTGAGAGAGGGGTCCCCAGAAGGCTTCGCGAAGGTAGTCGCAGCCGACTTGCTTCAGCAACTTTGCGGCTTCGCGGAAGACGGCGGGGCCGGGGAGGTCGATGAGGTTCAGTTTGGCCTCGCGACCGCTGGCGATGACATCGAGCACGGGCTCGCCGCTTTCGAGGTAGGTGGTGAGGGTGTTGGTGACGAGACCGACGCGGCGGCGGACCTCACGCCAGTCGTCATCGCCGAAGACGCTGTCGCCGATGCGCATGGTGCCATCGGTGGCGCTGTCGTAGCCGGTGATGAGATTGATGAGGGAGGTCTTGCCGCAGCCATTGGGGCCGAGGATGCACCAGTGCTGTGCGGGATCGACCCGCCAGGAGATGCCTTTGAGGATGGGACGACCACGGCGGAAGGTGAGGTCGGTGACTTCGAGAACGGGGGAGGGCATCTGGAAATGACGAATGAGGAATGCGGAATGACGAATGAAAGCCATCAGAAGTCTTCGAGGACGATTTTGCCGCGAGAGCGGCCGCTCTCGATGAGGGACTGGGCTTTTTTGAGGTTCTCGGCGCAGATTTTTCCAAAGTGATCGGCGAAGGTGGTGCGGATGACGCCAGCATCGACGAGGGCGGCGACCTCATTGAGCAGGTGATGCTGCGCGATCATGTCCGGCGTCTGAAACATGCTGCGGGTGAACATCAGCTCCCAGTGCAGGGCGATGCTTTTCTTCTTCAAGAGCTTCACGTCGATGCTGGGTGGATCGTCGATGAGGCAGAGGTGTCCTTGCGGCGCGAGAGACTCGACGATCTGCTCCCAGTGCTTGTCCGTCTGCGTGAGCGCCGCCACATGCGTGACCTGCGGAAGGCCGAGGCGCCTCAGCTCGGCGGAGAGCGGCTGAGAATGGTCGATGACATGATGAGCGCCGTTTTGCAGCGCCCAGTCGCGAGACTCAGGTCGCGCGGCGGTGCCGATGACGGTCAGCGCAGTCAGTCGAGAGGCGAGCTGGGTTAAAATGGAGCCTACCCCACCGGCCGCGCCGATGATGAGAAGGCTCTGGCCTTGCGGGTGCTTGCCGGGAGCGATGCGGAGGCGCTCAAAGAGCATCTCCCAGGCGGTGATGCTCGTGAGAGGCAGGGCGGCGGCCTGAGCAAAACTGAGCGAACGCGGCTTTTTTCCCACGATGCGCTCATCGACGAGATGAAGCTCTGAATTGCAGCCGGGACGTGTCACATCGCCCGCATACCAAACTTCGTCGCCCGGCTTGAAGAACGTGCAGTCAGGCCCGGTGGCCTTCACGACACCGGCGGCGTCCCAGCCAAGAATGGCCGTCTGCCCGGCGGGCGGCTGCGCACGCAGGCGAACCTTTCCATCCACCGGATTCACCGCGATGGCGCGAATCTCGACGAGCAGATCCCGCCCCGAGGGCACGGGATCAGGCGCGATGAAATCAAACAACGATTCCGCTTCGGTGAGCGGCAGGGATTGGCGATAGCCGACGGCTTTCATGCGTGGAGATACTGCGGGCCTCGAAGCCTGCAAGCACCCAGGTCATTTCTCCTCCAGCGGCACCGCTCCTTTGCACTCGGGGTAGCCCGTGCAGCCCCAGAACTGCGTGCCTGCTTTGGCCCCCTGGCGGGCCGTGCGTAGGGTCATGAGCTTTCCGCATTGGGGGCACTTCGGAAACGACTGATCCGTCTGATCGGACCGATCTGACCGATCTTTGTTTCTGTGCGCGATGCGTGCGGCGGCGAGTTGCTCGGAGAAGCCGCCGGTTTCGATGAATTGCTGCTCCAAGGTAGAGAGCTGCTGGTCGAGGAGGTAGTTGGCTTGGTGAATGAGGCAGATGAGCGTGTTCGCGGCGATCACTGCGCTTTCGTTTTCCAGCCATGGCTCATACAGCGCATAGCGGGCACGATCACCGGCGTCTTCGGGATCGGTGATGGCGCTCACTTGCTGGCTCAAGGCACGCACTTGGGAGACTTCGCGGCTGGTTTTGGGCCAAAGAGGCAGTTTGCGATGTCGGAGGTAGTCTTGGTAATCGAGCAGAAGCTCTTCGAGGCTGCCACGGGCCACGTTCGTGAGTTCCATCTCCGATTTGGTGCTCACGGCTCCGGCGTGATTGCCCTCCGCGATGTTTTGCCTGCCGCTGCGAGCCGCCTGCACCATCTGGTCATGCGTGCGACTGCGCCGGTCGATGAAGCGCTCGCAAAAGTGCCAGGTGCCGTCGTAGATGAGCGTAGCCGTCTGAAAGCTCCGCAGCTCCCGGTAACCGCCGCTAGGCCGGAGACGGCGGTGTTTCGGCGGCGGTGCATTCATGCGCCGCTTTTAGCGAAAGCGGCGCTGAATGACAAGATCAGACTGATCGGTCGGATCGGACTGATCTGACCGATCTTTTATTTTCCAAAGCACTGCACACGCCCATCCATGGTGCTCACATACACGCGGCCCTGTGCCACGGTGATGCCATCCCACACGGGTGGGCTGGTGAGTTCGAGGCCGGTGGACTGTTCGCCGGTTTCGGTGTTTACGGCCCACATTTTGGCGCCGCGGCGGCCCTCTAAGGCTTCGTTTTGTTCGTTGAGTTCTTGAAGGATGGCGGGGTCTTTGGCGGCGAGGCGTTCGAAGGCGTATTCTTCGTCGATGGTATCAGGAGCACCGCTGACGAGGACGGTTTTGCCGGCCAAGGCCATGCTGCGGGCGACGATGGGGACGAAGCGGTCCCAGGTGTGCTTCACGAAGCTGCCGCCGACTTTGCCGCCTTTGTTCCCGGCGGCGGGTTTGAACCAGAGGGCGGCTCCGACTTTGCCTTTGCCGGTTTCGACACCAGCGCCGATGCCATGAGCGGCATTCGCGGAGCTGTCGCGGCTGTCGCCGTTGTCGAAATTGCAGATGAGGATGGCGTCGGTGGGTTTGGAGTCGGGGGATTCAAAGCGCTGCTGCACTTCGGCAGGCGTGAGGGCTTTGTGATAGAGGGCGAATTGATCCA
>JBJONJ010000400.1:0-5618 GCA_046051905.1 Verrucomicrobiota bacterium | reverse complement strand
AGATCGCGACCGTAAAGCCCGTCCGGGCAGACCTGGCCATTCACGAACAACGTGCCGCCGACGGAGAACGGCCGGAAGTTGTGCAAATACTGGATCACGGGCACGCGACGTTGCAACGCCGCATGATACAGCGACGGCGAGCCGACCGGGTAGATGTTGTGAAACAGCGCCGCCTCCGCGCCGGTGCTATCGAGTGCCTGTTCGAAGGCAGCGCGGCTCTCGCGATTGTAAAACAAGCGCTTCACCTGCCCGAAGGCATTCGGAGCGTCCTCGCGCTTCCACGCGGCGCTGTCGAAGAAGCAGCGATGCATGGCATGCGCGTCCTGCAGATGATTGAAGATGCGGTCCACGCTCTTCTCCTCACCACCGGGAAAGAGGTATTTGTTGAAGACCTGGAGGATGGGCGTGCTCATGCGCTGTTGAGATTCCTGCGTGCCCATTCTTCAAAGACATACAGTAGCCACACTCGCTGACTCAGCGGCCAGGCGGCCTTCGATTCGAGACGACTGGAAAAGTAGTCATCACACATTCGCGAGACCTGCGCGGTATCGAAAAGCCCACGCTCGCGACTTTGGCGGCTTCCGAGCGTGTCACGAATGCGCTGCTGCCATTTCGGAAGCCTCATCCACTTCATCAATGGCAGCGTGAAGGTCTTCTTCTGCCGGTCATCGTAGATCCAAGGCGGCAGCAGCTCGCGGAAAGCCTCGCGCAGGATGCGCTTGCCACCGCCGGGCGTGAGCTTTGCCTCCGGCGGGATGAGACCGGCGAGTCTAAAGAGCTCCGCATCGACCAGCGGCACGCGGAGTTCGAGGCTGTGGGACATGCTCGTCCAGTCGTTGTCCCGCAGCAGCGTGTTCGCGAGGTAGGTTTGAGTCTCGCGGAGCAGCAGCTCATGCAGCCACGAGTCGGCGGCGTGAACATCAAAACGGGGCGAGGCTGGCATTTGCTCCATTCGGCGCAGAAGCCTTGCCACCTCCTCGGCAGGCAAAATGGTGCGGCCATGCGCTTGCCAGGACCGCGGATCATTCCCCGCACCGCCGAGAGCATAAAACAGGGCTTTCCAGCTTGGTTTGCTTTTTAGGGAGGCTGGCAGGATTTGATTCAACTGGCGCATCAGCGGTCCACCAAGCTTCAAGGGCGACTTCGCGGCCACGGCGGCGAGGCGGTGGTAGCTGTAGCCCGCCCACCATTCATCGGCACCGAGCCCGCTGAGGGCCACTTTGACCTCGCGAGCTGCCACCTGCGACACCAGCCAAGTGTTCAGCGCATCGCCGGTGGGTTGGTCCATGGCATCGAAGTAGGCATCCAGCTTCGATTCGAGCGTCGCGGCGCTCAAACGCTCGCGATAAAACGAGCAGCCAAGATGCTTCGCGGTCCGCTCGGCCGCGTCTGTCTCATCCGGGACACCGGCGGCATCTTCGTAACCGATGGAAAAGGCTTTCACGATTTCCCGACCGCTCTTTCGCATGCATGCGGCCATCAGCGTCGAATCGAGTCCACCGCTCAAAAACACGCCCACCGGCACATCAGCGACCAAATGAGCCTGAATGCTGCTCATCACGCCCTCGCGCACACGGCGCTGCTGCTCGCTTCGATCCTTGATCCATACCTTGTGACCCGGCCAGCGTGGCTCGAACCATTGCCGCACATCCACCCGGCCCTCACGCCATTCGAGGAGATGCCCCGGCAGCAGGCAGTCGATGCCTTCGAGCATGGTTTGCGGTGCTTGAACCGCGCCCCATTGAAAAAAAGCCGCCAGAGCCTCCGGCGAGAGTTTGCAAGAGCCGCGGAGATGCTGCACGCCACGCAGCTCGGACCCATAGTAAAGGCTGCCATCGCCATTCGAGGACCAATAGAGCGGTTTGATGCCAAAATGATCGCGGGCGAGCGTGAGAGTGCCGCTTTGCACATCCCGCCACGCGATGGCAAACATGCCTCGCAGCCTGGGCAGCACGGCTTCGATGCCATCCCGTGCGATGAGCATGCCGAGCACGACCGTGTCGCCCGTCGAGTCGAGATGAACGTTCCCGAGCTCGCGACGCAGCTCGCGGAAGTTGTAGATCTCGCCATTGAAGGTCAGCGTGAAGCGACCACCTCCAAAGCGCATCGGCTGGCGCCCATGCTCGCTCAAATCGAGGATCGAAAGCCGCCGAAAGCCCATCCACCAATCATCACCGTGCGCCTCCGAGCCATCATCCGGCCCGCGATGGACGATGCTGCGTAGCGCCGCCAATTGGCGGGCACGCTCGTCCTCACGCCAGGGCGTGCAAGAGGAGCGAAACCAGCCGAGAAAGCCACACATGAGGGAAAGAGGGATGCTACGCCCGGCAGCAGGAAGGTTCAAGCGGTAGCAAAGGCTTACTGGCTGGAGTGCCGATTTTTTCTTAACCGGAACCAGCGGGCGATGAGGAAGCCCTTCAAAATCAGTGCCACCATGCCGAGCACGACAAAGAGGCCGATCAGGCGCTTCGGCTCCTCCTCGGCGGCCAGGCCGGGATTGAGCGGTGTGGCTTCAGCGAGCAAAAGCATCAGGCTGGTGAGTTGCGTGGCAAACATCGCGTAGATACTGACTCGCCATGCCACGCCTTGTCATCTTCCTTTTCCTATCCGTTTTGGCGTACGCCGCCGACTGGCCTATGTGGCGGTACGATCCCGGCCGCACGGCCGCCACGACGCAAAAGATGCCCGCGGAGCCCCGCCTCATCTGGAGTCGCGAGCTGCCGCCGCTGCGCTCGGCCTTCAAAGAGCCGCGTTTGCAGTTTGATCGGGGCTACGAGCCCGTCGTGGCCGGAAAATGCCTCCTCGTCGGCAGTTCGCGTGAAGATTGCGTCATTGCTTTCAACACGGATACCGGCGCAGAGCTTTGGCGAGCACTCGCCGACGGCCCCGTGCGTTTCGCACCTGTTATCGTCGGCGAAACGGCCATTTTTGGCTCGGACGATGGTTGTGTGCGTTGCGTGAAACTCGCCGACGGCAGCACTGTCTGGCAAAAACGGGCCGTTCCATCGAATCGACTGCTTCTCGGCAATCAGCGCCTTATTTCCGTGTGGCCCGTGCGAGGCGGTCCAGTGGCCAATGACGGCCGTGTTTACTTCGCCGCCGGCGTGTGGCCGCTTGAGGGCACCTTCGTCTTTTGCTGCGATGCCGCCACCGGCACCGAGATCTGGCGAAACGACCGCTGCTCCTATCTTTACGGCGTTCACCCGCATGCCACCGAGGCCATGGGCGGCCTCGCGCCACAGGGTTACCTGCTCATCGATGGCGACGACCTCATCGTCCCATGCAGCACTGCCTATCCGGCTCGTCTCGATCTGAAAACTGGTGCCATCAAAGAATTCGAACTGCCTTCTGCCGGTCGCTACACCGGCGGTTGGTTCGCCTCGACGCCCGCCGAAAAAGAAGCCGCCAAGCTCCGCCGTCGCGGCCTGCTCTTTGACGAAGCCATCAGCGCCAAGCGCCACGAGGACAAACCGCGCGCCGAGGGGCAAAAAGGCATCCAGCGCACCCTCCACGCCGCTGACCAAGAAGTCCCCTTCGACACCTTCACCAATGCCCACAGCGTCATTCTCGCCGACGACAAATGCTTCGTCGTCACCACCGACGGCGTTTTGAGTGCCTACGGCCCCGGCAGCGGCGAAACGAAGCGCTGGAAGCGGGAGATCGTCATCGAAAAAGCCGAGGAAGACCTCGCGAAAGCTGCCATTGCTGCGGCGGGCACAGATCGTGGTTACGCGCTCATGATTGGTCCCAACAAGCCCGGCTTGATCGAGTCCATTCTTATCAACAGCCAATATCATCTCGTCGTTTTGGCCGAAGACTACGATGCAGGTTTCCGATTGAGAAAAGCAGGCCTCTATGGTGAACGTGTCGTCGTCTTGAACATCCAGGCGGAACTGCCTCGCTACTTTGCCAGTGTCATTTTCGACCTCGAAGGGGAAGGTCACCAACCGTTGTCAGAGATGCTGCGTCCGAATGGCGGTAAAGTCATCGGCCCGGGTGCCAAACTCATGCACACACGCGGTGCCCTGACCGGTTCCACGAACTACCTCGCCGACTGGAAGCCCAGTGAAGACCCGCTGGTGCAGGCTCCGCTCGGCGTGCTGTGGTTTGATGACGCGTTGAGCAACTTCAAGCGCTCGCCGCAGCCGAAGATCGTCGATGGCGTCATGATCACGGCGGACAAGGACTGGCTCGATGCCACGAACCGAAAAGGAAAGGTCGATTACCGGCTCCTCGCGCCCGTGTTCAGCGACATCTACACCGGCCGCGTGCTCGATGAATACGAGCAGCCGGAGCTTCGCGCTCAATTCGGCACCGTGGACCAGCAGAGCATCCAGCAGGCGCAGTATCGACCGCCCACGCAGAAAAACGATTGGGCACCCGATCAGCCAAAAGCAGGCTTCCGCATCAATCCGCTCACGCTTGAGCAGGAGCCGCGAGTCTTTCCGAAAAGCTACGGCTGCGATGGCGGCTTTGATTACGGCGGCATCTTCACCTTCCGCAGCGGCACGGCCGCGTTTTACGACAAGAAGGTCGAAAGCGGCACCATCCACATCAGCGGCCCGCGCAGCGGCTGCACGAACAGCATCGTGCCAGCTGGTGGCATCTTGAACGTGCCTTACTTCTTCGAAGGCTGCACCTGCAGCTACCCGCTGCCGATGGGCCTCGCGCTTTATTCGATGCCGGAGGACTTCGAGCAATGGGCCACCTGGGGTGCCGTGCCGAAAGCCGCGCTGCATGGCAAAATCCAACGCATCGGCATCAACCTCGGTGCTCCCGGCGATCGCAAAACACGCGACGGCACGCTCTGGCTCGATTTCCCCAGCGTCGGCGGTCCCTCGCCCGAAATCGACTTCATCACCGAACCCGCGAAGCCCGATTACTTCTACCAGCACTCTCTCTGGATGAAGAAAGGCAACGGCTGGCCCTGGGTGGCCGCCAGCGGCGCGAAAGACCTTCGCAGCGCGAAGCTCTCCGGCCTGAAAAACGGCCGCTACACCGTCAAACTTGTCTTCTCATCGCCTGACACCGCCAAACACCGTTTTGATGTGGGCGTTCAGGATCGCCTACTGCCGAATGTCGAACCTCGAGCGATGGTCGCGAGCACCGAAACGATCTCCGACATCTTTGTCACGGATAGCTCGCTCACCTTCACGCTAACGCCGCACGAGGGGCAGACCCTGCTCTGCGGCATTGAGGTCATTCGATCTTCGGACTGATTCAGGCAAATTTGGCGGTTCACGCATCCGCCAGTCCTGGAGCACTGACTGAAACGAGCTTCACCAAGGTTTGTGGGCAGGAGCCTGTTTTCCAGCTTCGAGGCCTGTCCACAAACAGCTTCATGGTTGCCTACGGATTCTTTTGGCCAAGTTTCCAGGAGGCTCGGTTTTTCATGGGCTCCTGAGCACTGGCTGCGCCTAGACCGTTTCTCTCAATGTCTGTCAGTTTCCCGGCGGCGGGGCAGCCTCATTGGCCGCGTCATTCGCTCGTCAGCTAGGGTCCCAATAGCCGCCTCGCTCTTTCCTTGCCACGCAGGCTGCCGCGCTCACCGGTCATTTCTGACATTTATTTCGAGAAGCGGTCTAGGTGCAGATCGCGGGTGGGTGGGGGCAGGTGGC
>JBJONJ010000399.1:0-2629 GCA_046051905.1 Verrucomicrobiota bacterium | reverse complement strand
GATCTCCGTCTCGATGCCAAACCGCACGCCTTCAAAGGCGGCGAAAGCGGCGCAGCCATCGTTCCCGCCAAATCGAGTGCCTCACCGCTCTTCCAACGCATCACCGCTTCCGGCGACGAACGCATGCCTCCGAAAGGAGACCCACTCACCGCCGACCAAATCGTGAAAATCAAAGCCTGGATCGACTCCGGCGCTGTCTGGCCCGAAAACGCCGAGGACAAAGCCGCCGCCGTCGATGAACGCGCGAACCACTGGGCCTACCGCCCACTGCCACCGCACAATCCCAACGCCACCATCGATTCATTCATCGAAGCCAAGCTTCGCGAAAAAGGCCTCTCAATGTCACCCAGCGCCGATGACCGCACGCTCATCCGCCGCGCCCACTTCGTGGTCACTGGCCTCCCGCCGTCCTTTACGTCCCTTCAGTCCTTTTCGTCCTTTGAGTCTCTCATCGACACCCTTCTCAGCAGCCGCCACTACGGCGAAAAATGGGCCCGCCACTGGCTGGACGTCGTCCGCTTCGCCGATTCGAACGGCTTTGAAACGAACCACGAGCGCCCTCACGCGTGGCGTTATCGCGATTACGTCATCGATGCCTTCAACACCGACAAACCTTACGACCGCTTCATGTTCGAGCAGATCGCGGGCGATACCTGCGGCGCGGATGTGGCCACGGGCTTCATCGTCGGTGGGCCGATGGATCGCGTGAAGGGCCAGGACAAGAATTTGCAGCTCATGCAGCGTGCGGACGAGCTCTCCGACATGGTGAACACCGCCAGCACCACCTTCCTCGCCACGACGATGATCTGCGCGAAGTGCCACAACCACAAATTCGATCCCGTCACGCAAACCGACTTCTACGCCATGCAGGCCATCTTCTCCGGCGTGCAGCACGGCGACCGCCCCATCAAGGACGCCCGCTATGCCGCGCAGGAGAAAAAAGCCGAGGAACTGCGCCGAAAACTTGCGCCGCTCACCACGAAGCTCGCCGAGTATCAACCGAAGGCCGTGCTTGGTCGTCGCGTGACGATTGGCGAAGAGGAAGCCACCTTTCCAAAGACCCCGCAGGGCGTCAAACCCACCGAATACGATCCCGGCACCGAGCAAGGCCAGCTCAGCGATCCCGGCGATGCGCATCGCTTTCCGAACATCGGCGAAAGCTACCGCTACTTCGTCGAGCCACCCGGCACTGACTGCGTCGCATGGACACCGAAACGCAGCGGCAAGCATCGCGTTTGGGTGAGTTGGGGCGTGTGGACCACGCATGCGCCGGATGCACGCTTCATTCTCGAAACGAACGGCAAGCAGACCGAAATCGGCACCATCAATCAACGCCAGTTCGCCGATGGCAAACCTGCGCTCGCCGGCAAAAAACGCTGGAGCGGCCTCAAGAGCCTTGGCGAGCACGAACTCGCCGCAAATAGCCGCATCCTCCTCCGCATGGGCACCACCAGCGCCCCGATGGCCGCGGACATTCTCCTACTCGAAGACCTCTCTGCTGAAACTCACGCATCAAGCATCACGCATCCATCCCCTCACATCCGCCCGCCCGTTTCTCACACCGCGAACACCGATCTCTTCGCCACCACGACCGCGAAACACCTCCGCTTCACCATTCTCGACAGCTACAGCAACAACGCGTGCATCGACGAACTCGAGATCTTCGGCCCCAGTGGCGAAAACGTCGCGCTGAAGGCCAAAACGACCTCCGGTGGCGATTACGGCCCGTCGCCGATTCACAAGCTCGAGCACATCAACGATGGCCAATACGGCAACAGCCGCAGTTGGATCGCGAAGGAGAAAACCGGCTGGGTGCAGTTCGACTTTGCGCAGCCGCAGGAGATCAGTCGCGTCGTCTGGAGCCGCGATCGCAGCACCACCGGCCGCGCTTTCGAGGATCGACTCGCCACCGCCTATCGCATCGAGGTTTCCAGTGATGCAAAGACCTGGAAAACCGTCGCCAGCCATGCGGATCGCCTCAGCGCCCGCTTCAATCGCAAGATCAAAGCCATTCCGTCCTCCTTGAACGCACCCGCCGATCTCGTCGCGAAGGTCGATGCGCTGCAAAAGGAGCTGCAAAGCTTCACCGAGCCGCCCATGGCCTACGCCGGCACCTTCAAGCAGCCCGAGCCCACGCATCGCCTGCATCGCGGCGACCACATGAGCCCGCGCGAAGTCGTCGCGCCCGATGCGCTCTCCGTTTTCAAAAGCCAGCTAGGCAGCCTCAACCTCCCGCCCGATGCTCCCGAGCAGCAACGCCGCCTCGCCTTCGCCAAATGGCTCACCGATCCGCGCAACCCGTTGCCCGCCCGCGTCATGGTGAACCGCATCTGGCATTACATCTTCGGCACCGGCCTCGTCGCCACCCCGAGCGATTTCGGCCACATGGGCTTCAAACCCACGCACCCCGAGCTCCTCGACTGGCTCGCGAGTGAGTTCATCAAGAGCGGTTGGAGCGTGAAGCACATTCAAAGGCTCATTCTGACCTCCCGCACCTTCCAGCAATCATCCGTCCCATCAGACCCATCCGTCCTATCCAAAGACGCGACCAACACCCTCCTCTGGCGCTTCTCCCCTCGTCGTCTCGACGCCGAAATGATCCGCGACAGCATCCTCGCCGTCACCGGCA
>JBJONJ010000398.1:0-4395 GCA_046051905.1 Verrucomicrobiota bacterium | reverse complement strand
ATGGCAGACTCAAAATGAGCATCGCCCTTGGCTCGACCCAGTGACTGCCGCCAAGCGTTCTTTGGCTTCACGACCATGCCTTGCAGGCGCAGCTTTTCATACAACGCCTCTTCGCGCTGCTCCAGAGTCACGACATCTGTTTGGCTCGTTTTCATCGGGCCATATTAATGCTCTGCCGCAGAATATTCAAACCTCTTCTCCGCTTCCATGACCATCACCACCCGCAAACATCTCTCCCGTCGTGCTCTTTTGCGCGGAGCTGGCATCACTATGGCACTTCCCTGGCTGGAGGCCATGCAGGCGGCATTGGCGGCTGAAGTCAAAGCTCCCAAACGCTTCCTCTGCGTGGGCAATTACTTCAGTTACCACGGCCCGAACTTCTTTCCCAAAGAAGCGGGAGCCGACTACACGCCTTCTGCTTATCTCGACCTCATCAAGGAGCATCGTCGTGAGTTCAGCGTCATCTCTGGCCTCAATCATCCTGATGTGCGTGACGGTCATAACTCCGACAAATCCTTCCTCACCGGCGCACCTCACCCCAGCTCACCGAGCTTTCGAAACAGCATCTCGTTGGATCAGCTCATCGCCGAAAAGATCGGCAGCCAGACACGCTATGCCTCGCTCGCGCTTTCGCCCGGCACGGGTTCCAGCTTCAGCTACTCGCGCAGCGGTGTCGCACTGCCTGCAGAGGCCAGCGCGGCGAAAATGTTCGCTCGACTCTTCATCAATGGCACACCCGCCGAGGTGAAAGCCGAGGTGCAACGCATCCAGGAAGGCCGCAGCATCCTCGACCGAGTCGCCACCCAGTCTCGCAGCATGCAAAACGGCCTCGGAGCAGCAGATCGCGAAAAATTGGATCAATACTTCACCAGCGTGCGCGAACTCGAACAACGCATGGTGGCCAATGAAGCCTTTGCCACACAGCCCAAGCCCAATCCCGGCGTTCCCGTGATCAAAGACCCATCGCTTGAGGAGAGAACGAAGATCTTCGGCCTCATGCTCGATCTCTCCCGACTCGCCTTTCAGACGGATCTCACCCGCATCATCACGCTCTACTTCATCGGCACCACCAAGACACCCTCAAAGCCCGCCGAGTCCTACGCCTATCACGACCTCAGCCACCACGGCCAGGACCCGAACAAGATCGAAAAACTCGCCCTGCTAGAGCGCGATCTCTTCAAAGAATGGGGCCGCTTCCTCGGCCAAATGAAGCAGCCTGATCAAAGCGGCGCGCGGCTGCTCGATCACGCCACCTGCGTGCTCGGAGCCGGCATGGGAAACGCCTCCAGCCACGACGCCACGAACCTCCCCATCCTCATCGCCGGTGGCGGCTTCAAACACGGCCAACACATCGCCCACGACCCCAAGAACCCACCACCGCTTTGCAATCTCTGGGTGCAGATCGCCCACCAAATGGGCGTGGAGGTGGACAAGTTCGGCAGCAGCAACAAGGAGACACTCGCGGGACTGGAGACGGTGTGAAGCGGTGGATTGTAGTTTCGTAAATGGCCTCTCCATGACATCTCGCTTCTCACGCTTCACCCTCCTCCACAGCTTCGGCATCGAGGCGGAGAACTTCAATGGCGTGACATACAAGACGATCAACAACCTCCTCGCGTGAGCAGTTCCACGATGCGACTCTCGTTCCTAGCGCTGGTTTGCCTGACTCAATCTTTCCTGCTCAATGCGCACGCGGCCGAGATAAGTCGTTCGTTTCTCGAAAAGCACTGCGTCGAGTGCCACGACGCGGATGTCCAGAAAGGGGATCTGGATCTCACGACGCTGACGTTTGATCTGATGCAGCCGCTGAACTTCCGTGAGTGGGCTCGGGTGCATGACCGGGTGAAGGCGGGAGAGATGCCGCCGCCGAAGAAGGCGCGGCCTGAAGCGGGTGAGCTGGAGGGTTTCCTCGGCGGGTTGCGATCGCAGTTGGTGGAGGCGGATTCTCAGCGGCAGGCGATTGAAGGACGCACGGAGCTGCGGCGGCTGAACCGGGTGGAGTATGAAAACTCGCTGCGCGATCTCCTGAAGCTCCCGGCTCTCGCGGTGAAGGATGTTTTGCCTGCGGACGGCGAGGCCTTTGGTTATGCGAAGGCATCGGTGGCGCTGGATTTTTCCCATGTGCAGGTGGGTCGCTTCATGGAGGCGGCGGATGTGGCGCTGCATGCGGCGATGGCTCCGACCTTCGAGGCGCCGCCTCGGGAGAAGGTGCGTGTGCTCTCGCGTGAGATGAATCTGCTCATGGTGCAGATCCAACAGCGAAAGGCGCTGCCGCTGGTTCAAGGCAAGCTCGATCCAACCTGGAAAGTGCAGCCGGGAAACTTCAAGGAGCGTCAGGCGGGCTGGGTCCACGATCCGCCGCCGCACTTCGATGCGGTGGGCACCTTTATGAACCGCTCGGAGCGGATCAATGGCCTGATGGCGCGTTACTCAGGCTGGCATTTCCTCCGTGTGCGGGCTTTTGGCATTCGATGGAACTTTGGCCGCGTCGATTCGGGCACGCAGCCGGAAGCGGTCTCGCTTTACACGGATGAGGGGCTGCTCGGCACCTTGGAGATTCCGGCCAATGCGCCGACGACTCGCGAGATGAAAGTTTGGCTCAATGCCGGTGATCGCATCAGCTTTAGCGTGGCTTCGGCGTGGCATCACAACTTCAACCGCATCGCGATGAGCCGGAAGACGGGAGAGTCTCGCTTTGAAGGCAATGGCATCGGACTTGAATGGATCGAGATGGAAGGTCCGATCCACGAGCAATGGCCACCGGCGAGCCATGAGGTGCTCTTTGGTGATGCCAAGATGAACCGTCTGCCGGACACCGAGGAAATGGTCAAAGCCCGCGCCACGCGTTTGCGTGCTCAGCCACGCAAACGCCCAAAGGATTTGTCATGGACGGAAAAGCTCGTGAAACCACTGCCGCCGGACCCGCAGAACATTTTGAACGCACGCGCCTTTCCACAGGATGGACCGGTGCCAAACATACCGCGTGACTACACGCTCGTGGTGCCGCAGCCGGAAGCTCAGGCGCGGCGGTTGTTGCAGCGCTTTGCGGATCGAGCCTGCCAGCAAGGTGCTGATCTCGCACCCGCCATGGCGGCGGTGCGCTCGCAGTTGCAGCGCGGTGGTGACTTCGTCGAGGCCATGCTCGATGGCTATCGTGCGCTGTTGTGCTCGCCGGATTTCCTCACCTTGCGAGAGGAAGTAGGCGTGCTGAATGATCGTGCGCTGGCAGGTCGGTTGTCACGTTTTCTCATCAACAGCGGCCCCGATGACGAGCTGCGTGCTCTGGCGGATCAAAACAAGCTGCACGATGCCGAGACGCTGCGTCAGCAAACCGAGCGGCTCATCAATGATCCGCGATCCAAGCGCTTTCATGATCACTTTCTCGATTACTGGCTGCGCTTGAAGGACATCACCCTGACCGAGCCGGATGAGAAACTTTACCCGGAGTTCAGCCAACTGCTGCTGGAGTCGATGGTGAAGGAAACGCGCGGTTATTTCGCCGAGATGCTGCGGCGCGATCTGGGTGCGCGGCATGTCGTGGCGTCTGACTTTTCCATGCTGAATCTGCCGCTGGCGAAGCTCTACGGCGTGCCGGGGGCTGCGGGTTATGAACTTGCGCCCGTGAAGCTGCCGCAGGCTTCCCATCGCGGCGGTTTCATCACTCAGGCCAGCGTGCTCAAGGTCACGGCCAATGGCACGACGACCTCGCCCGTGACTCGCGGCATCTGGCTGCTCACGCACATCCTCGGCACACCACCGCCACCTCCGCCGCCGAGTGTTCCCGCCATCGAGCCGGACCTCAGCGGCGTGACGACCGTGCGCGAGCAACTCACCAAGCATCGCGAAATGGAAAGCTGCGCCGCCTGTCACAAGCTGATCGACCCACCGGGCTTCGCCTTCGAGAACTTCGATGTCATGGGCGGCTGGCGGGAGCGATACCGCGCCATCGACAAAGGCGATCCAGGGACCGGCAGCAAAGACGGACAGGCGCTCGAATACAAAATCGCGCTGCCCGTCGAGTCCGCCTCCGAAACGAAGGACGGAGCCAAGTTTGCCAACATCGACGACTTCCGCGCCCTGCTGCTGAAGGATGAAGAAGCCATCGCCCGCAACCTCCTCCGTCAGCTCGTCATCTACGCCACCGGTGCCGATGTCGGCTTCGCTGACAGTGCGAAGCTCGACGAAATGATGTCGCGGCTGAAATCACAAAACTACGGCGTGCGCTCGATGATTCACGAGATCGTGCAGAGTCCGCTGTTCCGAACCAAATGACTGTCATGAAGCCCTTCCACGTTTCCACTCAACCACGGCTCTCACGGCGTCACTTCCTGCGAGCCGCAGGCGTCAGTCTTTCCCTGCCGATGCTCGAGGCGATGACACCCGCCTTTGCCAAAG
>JBJONJ010000397.1:0-5759 GCA_046051905.1 Verrucomicrobiota bacterium | reverse complement strand
CCGACCAGCCCCCTGCCCCCGAACGCGCCCGCTTCATCCGCCTCGTGCAGGATGCCCAGCGCGTCATTGGCGGCTAACGAAGCGAGCGCAGGCACGTCGTTCGGGCTTCAGCCCGCCTTCCCCACGCATTGCCATTTGCGGGCCCACTTGTGCCGTTTACTCTCGCACCATGCCCGATTGGACACCTCCAACCTCCGTCAATCTGGTCGATCTCGGCTTCATGGACTCGCGTTCGAAGCTCATCGACCTCGCCGCCTTCCTCGACCGCGTCCAAAAAGCCGGTCAGGACGGTGACTTCCGCGTGCAGGCCCTCAAAAACGCCCTCGCGCTGCTTTCTCAAGACAAACCGCAGCGTGCCAAAGACGTGCTGCTGAGCTTCAGCGATCCCAGTGTGGAGCCCATCGCCAAAGCCACCATGCAAGGTGCCATCGGCGCTTTCAAACCGTGAACTGCGAACCGAGAACCGCGAACTTCTGATGAACTACATCGAACCCCACGGCCACATGGTCAGCCGCACCACGGATTGCTACGAGCGCATGGCGCTCGCCGGCTGCCAGGCCATCTGCGAGCCCGCGTTTTGGGCCGGCTTTGACCGCGCCAGCGCCGACGGCTTCTACGACTACTTCCGCCAGATCACCGAGTATGAGCCGAAGCGTGCCGCCAAGTTCGGCATCAAGCACTTCTGCTGGCTCTGCATCAATCCCAAGGAGGCCGAGGACCTCAAGCTCGCCGAGGAGGTCATCGCCCTCATCCCACAGTTCATCGACAAGCCCGGCGTGCTCGGCATCGGCGAGATCGGCTTGAACAAAAACAGCCGCAACGAGCTGAAAATCTTCGAGCAGCATGTGCAGGTGGCACAGGACTATGATCAGCTCGTGCTCATCCACACCCCGCACCTCGAGGACAAGCTCAAAGGCACGCGCCTCATCGTCGAAGCGCTGAAAAACTTCCCCAAGATCAAGCCCGAGCGTGTCATCATCGACCACGTCGAGGAGCACACCATTGATCATGTGCTCGATCACGGCTTCTGGGCTGGCATCACGCTCTATCCCGAGAGCAAATGCACCCCGAACCGCGCCATCGACATGCTGGAGCACCGCCACGCCGAGCGGATCTGGATGAACAGCGCCTGCGACTGGGGCATCAGCGATCCCCTCGCCGTGCCGAAGACCATGCAAGCCATGCGCCACCGCGGCTGGACCCCCGAAATGATCCAACGCGTCGCCTGGGACAATCCCCGCGCCTTCATGGGCCAGTGTGAGAAATTCAAACTGTGATGACCGCACCGAACCTCGACACCATCGCCCTGATCGCCGGAAACGGCATCTATCCGGAGACTTTCGTCCATGCGGCGCGGAAGGCGGGTGTCAAAAAACTCGTCGCGGCAGCCTTCACGAACGAGACGAAGCCTGAACTCGTCGGCCTCGTGGATGCCATCGATTGGTTCCGCGTCGGCCAGCTTGGCAAAATGATCTCCTTCTTCAAAAAGGAAGGTGTCACTCAGACCGTCATGGTCGGTCAGATCGCGCCGAAGAACCTCTTTGATCTGCGTCCGGACTTCCGCACGCTCATCATGATGGCAAAGTTGAAGCAGCGAAACGCGGAAACGCTCTTCGGCGGCATCGCGAACGAAATGGCGAAGGACGGCATCACGCTGCTGCCAGCGACGACTTTCCTGGAAGACCTCATGCCGGGCGCGGGCCACGTCGCGGGGCCGCAGATCAAGAAACGGCGTCAGGAGGATGCCGAATATGGCTTCAAGATCGCCAAGGAGAGCAGCCGCCTCGACATCGGTCAGACGGTGGTCGTCAAGAACGGCACCGTCTTGGCCGTGGAAGCCTTTGAGGGGACCAATGAGGCCGTGAAGCGTGGGGGGGCTCTTGGCCGTGGTGGTGCCACCATGGTGAAAGTGTCCAAACCGAATCAGGACATGCGTTTTGACGTGCCCGTCATCGGCCCCGACACCATTCGCACGGCTGCGGGTGCCGGCGTGGACCTCATCGCCGTCGAGGCAAGCAAGACGCTCATCCTCGGTCGCGATGATGTCTTGAAGCTCTGCACGGAACTCAAGGTCAGCGTGATCGCGGTGGATTAGGCTGCTGGAAAAGGGGGGGGCATACGCCAGCTTGGGGTTCCTTTGATAGCTGCTTCCGCGGCAGCTTGCGGCCCTGGGGAATTGGCTCACCAACCCTTCATCACGCTGCCTTCCACGACGATCTGCTTCGTGTCGGGGCCTTGTTTGACGAGTTTGCGTTTCTTGCCGCCGCGGGTTTCGGTGAAGGTGTTGTCGCGGATGGTGATGGATTCGGTGCCGCCCTGGATGTCGATGACGGCGCCGCCTTCGGGGGCGTTGTCGATGAAGGTGTTGTGCTCGATGCGGTTGCGGTGCCCGGCGAAGTCGGGACCGCGCTCGGGGCGGAAGAGGACGCCGTTGAGCTTGCTGTCGCGTATGGTGTTGCCAGTGATGAGGTTGTCGGTGTCGCGATGGCCGATGGAGATGCCGACGCGGTTGCCATCGATCGTGTTTTGTTCGGCGAGGCCGTATTTGACGCCCCAGCAGAAGAAGATGCCGATGTCATTGCCGCGCAGGGTGTTGTTCCGGATGACCGGCCGCTGCGAGCCGCTGCCGGGATGCAGGCCGAGGTTCTTGTTGTTCTCGCTGACGCAGTTTTCGACCACGACGTCGTGGCAGATCTGCCAGGAGATGCCGTCGCCGTGGTTGTTGCGGGCGGTGACACCGCGGATGTGGATGCGATTGCAGTCCTGGAGGCAGATGCAGCCGGCGTAGTTGCCATCGAGCTCGGCGTTGTGCTCGCGATTGCCGTCGAGCACGAGGTTTTCGATGCGCAGGTCGTCCACGAACTCGCCGCTGAGCAGCGGGAAGAGCGTGGAGCAGGTGGCGTCGTTCATCTGCCACAAATTCTCGCGCAGGGGCTTGTCGAGCTTGAAGCGGTTGCCGCTGCGGGCGGTGAGCGTTCGCTTGATCACGGTCTGGCGGCCCGTTTTGGCATCCTTGGCCCGCAGGCAGATGCCATCGCCGATGCGGAAGCCCGTGGCGTCGTGCAGCGTGATCTCCTGGTCATACCAGTCGCTGTCGAGCTTCAACGGCGTGGTGGTGGAGGGTTCCTTGATGAGTACCGTCTTCTCGCCCTCGCCGATGAGATGCACGCCGCTTTGCAGATAGACGGCGTTTCGCAGTCGATACGTGCCCGCCAAGATGCGCACTGTGCCACCGCCAAGCCTCGCCATATGATCCACCGCCGCCTGAATGGCCCGCTGGTCGCTGCCGACGATGTCCGCGTCCTTCGTGCCGACGGTGATCGTCAAGGTCTCCTCCCACGTCGGCTGCACCGCCGTATCTCCGCTCGTCTGCCGCGGCACCGTGACCTCCGGCCGCTCCGTGGCGAAAAGCGAGGACGTGAGCGCGAGAAGGAGCAGCGTGGGTTTCATGCGGAGAGTTACGCATGGAAGGCATCCAATCCATCCACACGGATATTGAACGGCTGTCTAGACGCTCATGTGACCATGAGTGCCCGCCTAGCTATTGGGTCTTGGCGAGTGGTTTCCGATCTTTGGCTAGCAAAGAGACCAAGTTATAGATGTCCACTCTTTGCACGTCCGATAGAGTCACATCAGGTTTCGGTGGAATTAGCATTTCTTTGTCTGACTTGCAGATGAGAAAGTATTGAGAAACTAGGGTAAGTTTGGCTTCACGTCCTTTGACAAGGTCTGAGATGTCGTTCCGGCTTCCTTTCATGTGGCTGACTCGCAGACCGCCTGATTCAAACTTGTACTCTGTGACTGTTGGTGAGTTCTGAGCACCTCCATTCCATACCCAACGGATACGCTGGATCGAATCGCCACTCGAGAAGAAAAAGTAGTAGTGCGTGCTCGTCGCATCTTCCCCTTCTTCAGCCCAGAACACTTGCTCGGCGGCTGCGAAAGTTGAAAATCCCAGCAACAAACAGAGGAGAAAGATATATTGGCTCATTGGGGCAGAATACGTCCATTGGTGGCTTTGTTCACCTCCCCAGCCGCTCCAGCACATTCTTCGTGATGCGCACGACATGCGCGTCGTTGCCTTGGAGGCCATGCGACCAATCGGTGGTGGCGGCGGTGAAGACGGTGCCGGTGTTCGTGTAGAGGCCGGGGCAGGCGGCGCCGGTGCGGCCGATCTCCCCTTTCTCATACCACTCCACGTCGTCGGGGTGCCAGCGCACGGGGCAACTGCCGAGAGGGCTTAGAAATGGTTCGACATTTTGGTCTTAAGGAATGATGCATGATTCTTTAACCTAATTAGAGACTCATTCATCGACATTTGGCATGCGCTCGAACATCCATGACCTTCTTCCGCCAGCAGTGCGCCGCTCGTTGACGAAATTCGGGGGGGATCTAGCGCGTGCTCGGCGCAAACGCCGTCTCACCGTGGCGATGATGGCGGAGCGGATCGGTGTGGCGAAGAGCACCTACTCACGCATCGAAAAGGGCGACGCCGCCGTGGCGATGGGGGCGTATGCAATGGCGCTCTTCGTGCTCGGCTTTGGCGAAGCGCTGGGCGAGCTGGCGGATACCCGGCGCGATGAAACAGGGCTGATCATGGATGAGGAGAGGCTGCCCAAACGCGTCCGCGTGAAGAAAACACCCACCGCACGATGAAACGAACGATCCAGGTCTTTGCGGGAAACGAGGCGCGACTGCTCGGCACGCTGCATTTCGATGCGGTGGGTGCCCGCCAGCGAGCCGCGTTTGAGTATGCGGAGTCATGGCTGCGAGGCTTGGATCGTTTTGCCATCGACCCATCTTTGCCATTGGTGACGGGACCGCAGTTCCATCCGAAACCGAAGGACGGTTCGGTGTTTCACGCCGCCATTGCCGACACGGAACCAGACGGCTGGGCTCGGCGTGTGATCCTGCGTGACCATGCGAAGCGCCGCCAGCAAGCGCGCGCCGCGGGTGAGTCACCACCGGCAGCGGTGCTGAACGACATGGACTTTCTCCTCGCGGTGGATGATGCCAGCCGTGTGGGAGCGCTGCGTTTTCGCGATGGGCAGGGCATCTTTTGCCGAGCCACGGAGCCTGGCCGCCGCACCGCGCCACCGCTCGTCGAACTGGGCCACCTGCTGGCGGCGACGCGTGCGGTGGAGTCGGAAAGCGAGACCGCTGCTGATCTGGCCTACCTGCGTGGAAATGGCACCTCGCTCGGTGGCATGCGGCCGAAATGCACGGTCGTGGATGACGATGGAAGCCTTTCGATTGGCAAATTTCCCAGCGTGAAGGACGAGCGTGCCGTGACCCATGGCGAGGTGCTGGCCATGACGCTCGCTAGGGACGCTGGCATCCGTGTGGCGGAGGCCCGCCTGATCGAAAGCGCGGGCCTACCCGTGGCCCTCATCCGCCGCTTTGACCGCACGCGGGACGGCGGGCGGCTCATGTATGTCTCGGCTGCCACACTGCTCGGAGCCGACATCACGAGCGGTCGCGAGCATCATTACACCGAGATCGTGGACGCCATCCGCCAGCACGGCGCGGCGGCCCAGGCGGACATCGAAGAGCTATGGCGGCGAATCGCCTTCTCCATCCTCATCACGAACGTGGACGACCATTTGCACAATCATGGCTTTCTTCACCTGCATCACGGTCAATGGCAGCTCGCTCCTGCGTTTGACCTCAATCCCTTCCCCGAGCGCCTGCGTGAGCTGAAGACCTGGATTTCTGAGGAAACCGGCCCGGAGGCGAGCATTGACGCGCTCATGTCCGTC
>JBJONJ010000396.1:0-3205 GCA_046051905.1 Verrucomicrobiota bacterium | reverse complement strand
CTCTTCACCGAGCGCAAAGCCTGGCTCGGCCTCGTGAAGTGATTCCCTCCTGAAACTCCATCCAACCCCCAAACTCATCCGTCATGAACTTCGCCTTGATCGGAGCCACCGGCGGCACCGGCCGTGCCTTCATCGACCAAGCTCTGGCCGCAGGCCACAGCGTGACCGCGCTCGCTCGCACCCCAGCCAAACTGCAAGCTCTCGCGGACAAGGTCAAAACCGTGCCCGCCGATGCGCGCGCCCCTGAGTCCCTGAAACAGGCTCTGGCCGGATCGTTTGACGCGGTGATCTGCATTGTGGGCGCGAGCGGACTCATGGAAGCCCGTAAAGTCACCGACCTCTACTCAACCACCGCCAGGAATCTCGGTCAGGCGATGAACGCCTTCGGATTAGCCCGGCTGATTCTCGTGTCCTCCAGCGGCGTGGAACCCCAGGAAAATGACAACTGGTTCTACGTCCACATCCTGAAGCGATTCTTCCTGCAGCCCATGTATGACGACATGCTGCGCATGGAGGCCGATGTGAAGGCTGGCACGCTCGACTACACAATCGTCCGCCCGCCTTACTTGACTTCAGGAGCCGCTAAAGGCCACTACCGCGTCAGCACCACCGGGAATTTCAAGGACGACAAAACTCTCACACGCGCCGACCTCGCCCACTTTCTTCTGCGTGCGGCGTCGGATCCCGCTCCGTTTTCCCGCCTCACCGTAGCTCTCTCCGAATGAACGCCCAAACCGGCCCTGTTGTCCTCCTCTTCACCGAGCGCAAAGCCTGGCTCGGCCTCGTGAAGTAAAGCCCATCGAAATCCACCACCTCATCGCCATGACCGCCCACGACCTCCAAACCCTCCTCACCTCCGCGAACGCGCCACTGCTCGTGCAGGTGTTGCCCGAGGAAATCTTCGCCGCCCGCCGCATCCCAAGCTCCAAGCAGGCATGTGTGTATGAGGTGGCCTTTCTCGATCAAATCGCCGCTCTCACCACCGACAAAGACCGCGCCATCATCGTCTATGGCGCGGGCAGCGGCTCGCTCGATGCCAAGGTGGCGGCGGAAAAGCTCACTGCGTCTGGTTTTACGAACGTGACGGCTTTCGAAGGCGGTCTCGATGCCTGGAGTGCCGCCGGATTGCCACTCGAAGACGAGGGTGCATTACCCGCCGCGCCTTTGCTCAGCGGCACTTTCCGTGCGGACACGGAGCAAAGCCTCATCCGCTGGACCGGGCGCAATCTCTTCAACCATCACAGCGGCACCGTGCGCCTCGCCGAGGGCGAGATCACGCTGCGGGACAACGCGCTCGTGGCCGCCCGCTTCCGCATCGCGATGGACAGCATCGCCTGCGAGGACATCAGCGACTCCGCGATGAACCAGATGCTCATCGCGCATCTGCACAGCGATGACTTCTTCGATGTCGCCCATCATCCCATGGCCGAATTCGTCGCGGAAAGCATCACACCGCTCGCCACCTGCACCGACGGCACGCCGAATCACCTCCTGCGCGGCCAGTTTACGCTTCGTGGCATCACCCGCGAGATCCAGTTCCCCATCCTCGTCGCCACCGCCGATGGCCAGCGCCTCACCGCCCAGGGCGTGCTCGATCTTGACCGCACCCAGTTTGGCAGCGTTTACGGGTCCGGCCGCCTCTTCCGCTTTTTAGGCAAACACATCGTCAACGACCACATCCATCTTCACATCAAGCTCCACGCCGACCTGAAATCATAAATCAAAAATCGTAAATCATAAATCCCATGCAGCTCCTCTCCCCACTCACCGCCGGCGCTTTCCAGCTCAAAAACCGCGTCCTCATGGCCCCGCTCACGCGTTGCCGTGCCGATGCCGATCACAATCCCACGCCGCTCATGGCGGAATACTACGCGCAGCGTGCCAGCGCCGGTTTGATCATCGCCGAGGCCACGATGGTCATGGAGGGCAATTCGTCCTTCTGGATGGAACCCGGCATTTACTCCGATGCGCAAGTCCAAGGCTGGAAAGCCGTCACCGATGCTGTGCACGCCAAAGGCGGTCAAATTGTGCTCCAGCTCTGGCATGGCGGTCGTGCGTGTCATCCGCTGCTCAATGGCGGAGCCCAACCCGTCGCCCCGAGCGCCATTCCGATCACCGGCGATGAAGTTCACACACCCGAAGGCAAGAAACCCTACGTCACGCCTCGCGAACTCCGCGACGAAGAGATCCCCGTTATCGTCGCGGGCTTCAAAAAGGCCGCCGAGAATGCCCAAGCGGCCGGTTTTGACGGCGTGGAGGTCCACGGAGCCAATGGCTACCTGCTCGACGAATTCCTCCGCGACGGTGCCAACAAGCGCATCGGCCCCTACGGCGGTCCTTTGGAAAATCGCGCCCGTTTGATGCTCGAAGTGCTCGATGCCGTCATCGGCGTCTGGGGAGCGGATCGCGTCGGATTGCGCATCTCGCCACTCAACAGCTACAACAGCATGATCGACAGCGATCCTGTCGGCGTCACCACCTACATCGCCCAGCAATGCTCCAAGCGTGGCATCGCTTACCTCCACATGATGCGTGCCGATTTCTTCCAAGCTCAGCAAGGCGATGTCATGACGCCTGCCTGCCAGCACTTCAAAGGCACGCTCATCAGCAACATGGGCTACACCGCCGACGAAGCCGAACAAGCCATCACCGAGGGCAAACTCGACGCCGTCGCCTTCGGCACCAGCTTCCTCGCCAATCCCGATCTGCCCGCCCGCATCGCCGCGAAAGCCCCTCTCAATGCGCCGAACGCTGCGCGGTTCTACTCGCCCGGCCCCGAAGGTTACACGGACTATCCCGCGATGTCGTGAGCACGCCCATCCATCCCGGCGTCCGCATCGGCCACGTTCATCTGAAGGTGGCCGATCTGGAGCGCTCGCTCGCCTTTTACTGTGGCGTGCTCGGCTTTCAGCTCACGCAGCGCTACGGCCCCGGCGCAGCCTTCGTCTCCGCCGGGGGCTACCATCATCATATCGGCCTGAACACCTGGGAAAGCCGTGGCGGCAAGCCCCCGCCACCCGGCACCAGCGGCCTCTATCACGTTGCCATCCTCTACCCGGATCGCCAAGCGCTCGCCGATGCCCTGCGCCGGCTCATCGAGCATCAACTCCCTCTCGAAGGTGCTGCCGATCACGGCGTCAGCGAAGCAATTTACCTCAGCGACCCCGATGGCAACGGCCTCGAACTCTATGTGGACCGCGACCCC
>JBJONJ010000395.1:0-3021 GCA_046051905.1 Verrucomicrobiota bacterium | reverse complement strand
ATGAGCTTCTCGATGTGAACGCCGGTGCTGGCGACGCGGGAGAGGCGGATCATGCGCGGCGTCTGACACAGCCAGGCGAAGAACGGCATGTGGAGCTTCTCCGGCGCGGTGTTCACGAGGATGGCGTATTCCTTGGAGACGTGACAGCCCGCGAACTCGGATGTGACGAGGCCCCAGGCACCGTGGGCGACTTGTCGCTTCGAGATAAGGAAGTCATCGGCATGAAGCTCATGCAGGTCTTGTGTCTTGTAATCGGCCCCGAGCACATCAGGACGGCGAAACAGGCCACCACAACGGCGGCGCAGGCTGACGAGGGAGAGAGACATCTCGGCGGACCAGTCGATGGGGCGGAAGACACGTTGCAGCACCTCGCTCATGCGCACTTTCTTCCATGGCTTCTTGGAGAAGGCTGGGAACCGCTTCTTGCCGGTGAGGAACTGCTGCATGAGGGCCTTCTTGCGGCGCTCCTGGGCTTCGATGAGGGCATCGAGCTGGGTCAAGGCCTCGTCCCACGTCGTCAGGATGTCGGCGATCTTGCGTTGTTCGGGCAGGGGCGGGAAAGCGACTTCGATTTCAAGATAGCGTCGTGCCCCAATGTTCTTCATTCCAGTGCCGCCGGAACTTTCGTTTAGGACCTGTTGTTTAAATCGCTTCGTTGAAGTGATGATGTGAAGAAACCTTGCTGTCGAATTGGATTCATTGGCGGCTAACTGCCATATCTTGTCCGGTAGAAAGCGGTTGGGATAGTCTTCATGCACATAGACGGAACTCCCCACTAAAGCAGCCGATCCGTTGGCGCGGTTGACCAGAATACGATCACCTTTCACGAACGTTCGACTCCTGCCTTCCAATTTGTCAGCTAAGGCTTTGCACTGGTCCGGTGAGAATTTCTTACCGGTCACAGCGCTGACCTTGAGCACTGCTGGTTCGTTTGGCCCCGGCTCCCGCTCTTCTCCGCTTTCACTGATGCCGGACTCCAAGGAGCTAACTGCCCAACCAAGTTGCTCGATTCGCCAACCTTTTGGCTTTTTCATACCCCCTGCTCCTCCAGGTAAGCCTGCATCTTCTGGCGCACGGTGGCGAGTTCGGATTCGAGGCGGGTGATGTCTGCGTTCTGGGTCTTCATTCCTTGGTGCCGCTAAGTTTTTTGATGTGCAGGAAGACGCCTGCGAGGATTTCTGTAGCGAGCTTTTCGGCTTCATCCGTGAGCAAGGGCTCGGTGTAGAGTCGCTTCAACACTTCGGTGTTCTTGACGCTGATGTGATAGCGGAAGGCATCAAAAAACAGGCGGAGATGCGTATCCACATTGAAGGGATCGGGTGCTTGCCCTTTATACCCGAGGAAGCGGAAGGTGAGCACCATGTCAGAATTGCTTTCCAAGCGATAACTCAGTTCATTCAGCACAGCACCAGCTTCCTTGGCGGTGCCAGAGAAGGTGGGATGCACTTCCACGCTGCTGCTCGTAAACAAAGGCTCCAGTTGGCGCACCTTTTCCGTGGTTCGCTGAACGAGGGCACGCAGGCCGAGCTCCGCCAGTTCTCTGACCAGTTCGGGGCTGCGCTGCTTCACCTCGTCGTGGTGCGGCTGCTGGTTCCGAATGAAAATCTTCAACTCCTTCTCAATGTCGCTCGGATCGTCGATTGACTCTCCCTTTGCCGCCTTGATTCCTAGATTCAGCGACCATTCGGTGAGCTGATGGAAATATCCAACAAGCGCAGTGAGATCACCTGCATCTGCTAGATGCAGCGCAGTGAGGTAGTTCGCTTTGTCCTCGGTGCGGACAATGAGAGGCAGGTAGCCGCTGCGCATGAGGACATAGTTCACCAGAAGGCGGGCCACGCGGCCATTGCCATCACTGAAAGGATGGATGCAAACGAAGTCGTGATGAAGTTTGGCTGCACATGCCACTGGATGCATGGTCGGGGTCTTTAACTCTGCTTTCAGCCAATCGGATAGCTCAGTCATCTGAGGCTGCGTGTCCTCAACACTGGTGTAATTGTGCATCTGGCCGGATGGCAGACGAACGTTGTTAGGGGTGCTCTTGTATTGTCCGGGTATCACTTCAGTCCTTGTGGCAGCTCCATCCTCTGTCATTGCCGGTGCCCAGAACGGTTCCTTGAGGATGATCTTGTTTAGGTCCCGGATGTCTCCCTCGGTGAGCAAGCGTGTTTGGTCCTCGGCCAGCGTGCGGACATGCTCGATGCCGACATCGTGGGCCTTCATCTCCAAATACTCGCGGTGGCTGTGATTCCCCGTGGTGCGGTCATGCAGGAGCAGCAGCTCGGTCTCGCCGTAAGTAAGAGTGTTTCCCTCGAGGTGATTGGAATGGTAGTTCCACTCCAGGCGGAGCTTTTTCCACAGGCGGGCCTCGTTTTCCGCCGAAAGCGGCTGAAGGGCCTGCCATTCATCCCGCAGGGCGGTGAGAGTGTCGAAGGTCGTGCTCATGACAGTGGAAGTGCTGGGTTAAACGCCGAGTTCTTGCAGGTAAGCCTGCATCTTCCCCCGCACGGTGGCGAGTTCGGTTTCGAGGCGGGTGATGTCGGCCTTCACGGTGTCGAGGTCGATCTCGGCCTCTTCCTCGAAGGTATCGACGTAGCGCGGGATGTTGAGGTTGAAGTCGTTGTCGGCGATCTCCTGCGGGGTGGCGCGGTAGGCGTATTTTTCCACCGTCTGGAAGGCCTGATACGTGCTGACGATCTTCTGCACATGCTCATCGGTGAGGACGGACTGGTTCTTGGCGTCCTTGTACTCGCGGGAGGCATCAATGAAGAGGACATCGCCATGCGTCTTGCCTTTGTTGAAGAGGAGGATGGCGGCGGGGATGCCGGTGCCGAAGAAGAGATTCGCCGGCAGGCCGATGACGGCCTCCAGCAGGTTTTCCTCGATGAGTTTCTGCCGGATTTTGCCCTCTGCCGCACCGCGGAAGAGCACGCCATGCGGCACCACGACGCCGACTTTTCCCGTGCTCTGGCGGGCGGTCTCGATCATGTGGGTGATGAAGGCCCAGTCGCCCTTCGACTT
>JBJONJ010000394.1:0-32063 GCA_046051905.1 Verrucomicrobiota bacterium | reverse complement strand
ATTTCGGAGGGCATGGGTGGTGGTCATTGAAGCGAGCCGCTAGCCAAACCATGGACCGAAAGCGTCAATTCCGCGCGGCGGCGTGGTTTTTTAGCTCGCGTTCACGGGCCACGAACCACAGGAGCTCTCCGCGATCATCTAGGATGGGGGCGATGGTGACCTGCACCCAGTAGGCGTCGCCGTTTTTGTGGTAGTTGAGCAGCGTCTCGGTGCAGGGGCGGCACTGGTGAACGGCGCGGCGCATGCGGTCGATGGAGGCGGGATCGGTGTCGTGGCCTTGGAGGATGGGGCCGGGCTTTTTCCCGCGGAGTTCGGTGAGGCTGTGGCCGCACATGGCGGTGAAAGCATCATTCACCCACTGCACGCGACCATCGGGACCGCAGAGCACACGCCCTTCGGCGCTGAATTCCATGCTACGGGCGGCGATCTGAGCGCTGACGCGGCTTTTCAAGGAGGCTGGGGGTGCCAACGAGATCGAGGCGGCGGCGGTGATGAGATGAGTGCTGACATCTGCCATGCCGAGGACGCAGTCGCGAAGCTCGTCGTGGTAATCGATCACGACATCAAAGTTCGCCCGTTCTTCGGGGTTCATCAAACCCGAGACATAAAGAGTGGCTTGGTCCTGGAGAAAATCGCTGAGCATGGTGTCGTGCGTGAGGTATCACTGTAAGCCGATACGCGGAGGTTTTTCAATTGGATGCAACGGAGGCGTGGGAAGTTTCAGGGCTGCCGTGGGGCTGGATGGAAGGTAAAATCATGGAGGGTAAAATGATGGGCACTGAAATGAATCATTTTACCCCTCATCATTTTACCACACCTCGCAGGACACGAGGTGGATGCTGGTTCAGCGCTTCATCTTCGAGAAGAACACGCGGGCGCTTTCCATGATGCCGTAGGCGGTTTCTTGGGGGGTGAGGTCGGAGGTCTGGATGCGGAGGTCGGCGATGGATTTGTAGAGGGGCTTTCGCTCGTCGAGGAGGCGGGTGAGTTTGGCCTTGGGGTCTTCTTCGCCGGCGAGGAGGGGGCGGTCGTTGTTGTGGGAGGTGCGGCGGGCGAGCAGGGCGGGATCGGCATCGAGCCAGACGAGGTAGCCGAGGTGGCGCAGCAGGGGCAGGTTCCTCGGCTGGGTGATGATGCCGCCGCCGGTGGCGATGCAGCAGCCGCGTTTGCCGAGCAAGGAGCGGAGTGCGGCACTTTCGCGGAGTCGGAAGCCGGTCTCAGCCTCGGCGGCGAAGATGGCGGGGATGCTCTGACCGGCGGCTTCGATGATGAGCTGGTCGGTATCGATGCACTGGAAGCCGATCATCTGGGAGACGATGCGGGCGACGGTGGTCTTCCCGCTGCCCATGAGGCCGATGAGGATGATGTTGGGCTGGCGTGGGAGCGGTGTGGCGGCCTCGTCGATCACGGCTTGCAGGATGCTGCTGGCGAGTTCGGGGTCGTTTTGGACGGCGTCGAGGTAGGTGGGATAGCGTGGCTGCCAGCCGCTGGCGCGGAGCTTGGCGTTGGAGACATGTTTGTGGCTCCAGCCGCGTTTGCGATTGGGATCGGGATCGCGGGCGGGCGGCATGGCGAGGCCGAAAAGGCGGCAGAGGTCGAGGTAGCTGTCCCGCTGGGTGACTTTTTGGTCGTCGGCGATGTTGTAGATGCCGCTTAGCCGATGGGTGACGAGATGCACGAGGGCACTGGCGGCATCGTCGGCATGGATTTGGTTCAAATAGCGGCCCTGGCCGTCATTGCCTTCGATGGCGGATTTGCCTTCGAGGAGGTTTTTGAGCAAAAAGGAGCGTCCGGGGCCATAAATGCCAGCGAGACGACCGGCGCAGCCTCCGGCATTCAAGGCGAGGTTTTCGGCTTCGCGGAGCAAGCGGCCGGTTTCGCGGTCGGGATCGGCAAAGCTGGTCTCATCGACGGTTTCGCCGTTGATCTGCGGGAAGACGCTGGTGCTGCTGGTGTAGAGCGGGAAGGCGCCGGGAAAGGCGGCGATGAGGTGCCGCATGCCGTTCACATAGACACTTTGATACATCTCGGCTCCGCCTTTGCTGGAGCTGGCGCAGTGAATGAAGGCATCGACCTTCAGCGGAGCGATTTTCGCGGCGAGCTCGCGGACGGAGGTCTCGCTGGAGACATCGCATACCTCGACACGCCAAGGTTTGGCGGCGCGGAGACGCTCCGTGGAGGCGGCGCTGTGCGTGAGGCCGATGACGGTGTGCCCGGCGGCATGGAGCAAATCGGCCGCACGCTCGCCCACGAAGCCGCAGCCTGCGATGAGGAGGGTCATAGCGGCTTGCGGTTGTTTTGATAGTAGGCCACGAGGCCGTCCACGACGCCGCGGACGTAGTCCTCGACGGCGCTGGTCTGCAGCCGCCCGGCGATGAGCGTGCGACCGACGAAATGACCGGCGAGCAGGCGGCGGTAGGTGTCCTCGTGGTTCATGACGAAGGGCTCGAGATAGACGACGGGGCAGTTGTAGATGCGGTTGGCGAGGAGGTTCCGCGCATAGACGGCGGTGTTGGCACCGGCGCGGCGGGCATTCGGCGTGGTGTAAACGTAGGGCGGCAGGCCGGTGGCTTTGAGCAGGCCTTCGGCGACTGAATCAGCGAGCGGAATCTCCTCCTCGTGAATGCGGGAGAAGAGGCGGTGAAACATCTCGAAGCGCACATCGGCCTGCTCGAGCTCGGCGGGGCCGTAGCAGCCATTCACGAGGACATGGGCGTGGTTTTGCGGTGAGAACTGCGGGGAGGTGGCATTCCCCCAGGCCTCGGCGTTGTAGTGCAGGCAGAGAACGAGGTCGGGCTTGATCTGCGTGTTCACCTTTTTGCCGCGGGCGTGGATCTCGCTGACACGGTAAAAGAGCTTCTCGCTCTGCCACTGCACGGTGAGGAGTTTGGCATCGCCGGTGAGGCCGTCGTAGCCTTCCTTCGGCTCGGGGAAGCCGGCCTCTTTGAGGAGTTTCAAGGCGGGCTCGCGGAGTGCGGGCGGGCGCTCTTTGGTGACGGGTTCCAAATTTTCGCGAACCAGCGTGACGTAGGCACCGAGGGCTTTCAGGCGCTCGGCGAGCACTTGGGCGGTGACGAGGCTCAGATCACCTTCTTGAATGTATTCATTCGGCTGAAAGCTGAGGAAGCGCTCCTCGATGCGGCCGTAGTTTCCGCCGATGTGGCCGGGGTCGAGGGCGATGTGGATATCGCTGAGGACTGGCCGGTCTTTGAGCGGCTGCAATTCGCTGACGCGATGCCAGTGGCGGGTGCTCTCGGCAGGTGGTTTGGAGACGGTTTCCAGCTCGATGCGAACTTCGGGGTTGGCGGGATCACCGGTTTGGATGAGGAGCGCATTGCTCTCGATGCGCCAGGCGGCGGGGAGCGTGGAGTTGTCGGTGTAGATTTCCTTCAGCACGGCCTCGAGTTCGGGGCGGGTCATCGTTTTCGCGAAGGCCTGGAGCTTCGACCAGTCCGGCGAATCGCCGAGCGGGCTGAGTTTCGCGAAACGCAGGATGGGATTCGGCGTGGCGGCGGTGCCAGGGATGACGTTGCCAGCGTTGAGCGTGGCGGTGGGCGCTGGTGCGGGAGGCGGAGCAGGCGTCGGAGATTGGGCGGCCACGCTGCCGACCAGGAGGGCGGCGGAGAGCAGGACGCGGAATATTTTCTCGATCATGGCGGCGATCCTAGCTTGAACCGGACGGGCATCATCTACTAAATGCCGCCACAATGAACGAAGCAACGAACGACACGGCGGCACAGACGGATGACGGGCTTTTCAGGCTGCTTTTCCTGGGAGACATCGTGGGCGAGCCGGGTCGCAAGGCGGTGTCCCTGCTGCTGCCTTTGCTCAAGCAGGAGCTGAACCTCGATTTCATCGTCGTGAACGGCGAGAACTCCGCCGGCGGGCGCGGCATCACGCCAAAGATCGCCATCGGCCTCATGCGGGCCGGCGCGGCGGTGGTGACGACGGGCGATCACATTTGGGATCAGAAGGAAATCGTGCCCTACATGATCGACGAGCCGCGACTGCTGCGTCCGCTGAACTATCGCGAGGGCGCTCCGGGGCAGGGCTACGTCGTTTTGGACACGAAGAAGGGCAAGGTGGCGGTGGTGAACCTCCAGGGCCGCACGTTCATGGGTCAGCAGCTCGAAAATCCCTTCCCCGTGATCACCGAGTGCGTGGAAAAGCTGCGCCAGGAGACGCCGATCATCTTTGTGGACTTCCACGCCGAGGCCACGAGCGAAAAGGTGGCCATGGGCTGGCATCTCGATGGCAAGGTGAGCGCCGTGGTGGGCACGCACACGCATGTTCCGACGGCCGATGAACGTGTTTTGCCGAAGGGAACGGCCTTTCAAAGCGACGCCGGCATGTGCGGTCCGATGGACAGCGTGATCGGCAGCCAGATCGAGCCGGTGCTGGAGCGCTTTCACACGCAGATGCCCACCCGCTTTGGCGTGGGCACCGGTGCCGTCAGGGTGAATGGTGCTCTCATCACGCTCGATCCGAAGACGGGCAAAGCGCTAAAGATCGAGCGCATCGCCAGGACGTGGCACGAGTGAGCGATTGCAATCGTCCGCCGAATCTGATTGGATGCCGCCGATGAAATCTCTCCTCCACGCTGTTTTTGCCGCCACGCTGTGTTTTGCGCTCTCGAGCTGCGACACGCTGCAGAGCTTTGGAAAGCCGAAGTACCAGATCTCGGTGCACATCCAGGGCGATTCCACCGACCACCCCAAGGAGATCATCGAGTTTCCGTATCAAGGGCAGCAGCTGATCTTCAAGAAGATCCCCGAGTTCGGCCATCGGGCCATCGCCGCCTTCGAGCCTTTCGTGGCCGACGATGGTGCCGGGAACGGCCTTTTTCTGAAGCTGGATGCTCATGGGAGAAACATGCTCGAAAACGCCACTCGCCTGCATCAGGGCGAGCTCATGCTCTCCGTGGTCAACGGCGTGCCGGTGGACATCATCCAGATCGACACGCCGGTCACCGACGGGCGCTTCACCATCTGGCGCGGGGTGTCGGATGAGACGATCGCCAAAATGGAAAAAAAACTGCCACGCATGTCCGGCCTGAAGTCCTCGTCCCGCTACTTTGAGATGACGCCTTCGACGGACAAGGAGAAGCGGGAAGCCCGCCGGGCCGCCCAGGAGGAGAAGAAGTACCTCGAAGAAATGGCCCGCCGCGCTGAGCGAGGCGAGGACGTGACCGCTCCTCGTAGCAAAGAGATTCCCCTGGAATGATGAAAGCGCTGTTTCCGCTTCTGCTGCTGGCTTTTGGCACTGCGGCGAACGGCCAACTCGGCCTCGTTTTGCCCACGGAAAACACTGCGCTGCTCGAGAAGCGGCCCGAGAGCTATTTCCAGTTCGTGGACCGCAGGTTCGAAGGCGAAGAGACGACGCCCTGGGAGGGAGGGCAGTTTGGTTTCGTGCGTGATCCCCGCCGCATTGGCGGATCCATCGCCTACGCGAGGTTTCACGAAGGCTTGGATGTGAAGCCTCTGCGCCGAGATGCCACGGGTGAACCGCTCGATGAGGTGCGGGCCATCGCCGTCGGGCGGGTGGTGTATGTGGCGGCCTCGGCTGGGCTGAGCAATTACGGGCGGTACATCGTGTTACGACATGATTTCGAGGGCGCGGGGCCTTTTTTCTCCCTTTACGCCCATCTGCGTGAGGCGCGGGTGCAGACCGGTGATGCCGTCATGGCAGGGCAGGGGATCGGCCGGATGGGATACACTGGCGCGGGCATCGATCAGCGTCGTGCCCACCTTCATGTGGAGCTGAACATGCTCTTGAGCAGTGATTTTGAAGCCTGGCATCAGGAGGGCTTTTCCACGCCGAACCACCACGGTATCTACAACGGCATCAATTTGCTCGGTTTGGACCTCCAGGGCTTGTTTCTGGCCAACGCGAAGAAGCCGCCGCTTTCGATCCCGGAGTTCGTTCGTGGCAGCGAGGCGGCTTTTCGCGTGCGAGTGCCCGGAACGGCGAAAATGGAGATCGCAGGCCGTCATCCATGGCTTTTGAATGGGAAAACGCCCCGTGGCACCTCCTGGGAAGTCACTTTTACCCGCTGGGGATTGCCGATGGCGATCGAGGCCTCCTCCTCCGGTGTGGCTGAACCCGTGCTCACCTGGGTGAAGCAGGCTGGCATGCCCCATTATCTCCACACGCGCGGCCTCGTGACGGGCAGCGGTGCCTCAGGAAAACTGACCGCCGAAGGGCTGCGGTTCATCCGGTTGGTGTGCGGTTTTTTTGATTAATAACCACCGGATCGGGAGATGGTGTATGCCGGTATTGACGGGCATTCAACGTTTCTGCTAGTCTTGTTGTCCCATTTTGCCCACTCCATGACTTTCTGCTCCTTTCGATTTCTAGCATCCAGCATCATCTTGCTGGGAGTTTTTTGCACGACTGCTATGGCGACACCCGCTGCTCCGACGAATTTGAGAGGCGTCGTCGTGACAAACACGAGCTTCAACGTCGTCTGGGATGACAACTCGACCGATGAAACCAACTTTGATATGCTCTATACAGTCAACGGTGGGGCTCCTCTGGCTGCGCCTCTGGGAGCCAGCCCAGGCACTGGGACACTATCGATCGGCTTTAGCGGGCTAAGTGGTTGGAACACCGCCATCATCCAAATGCGTGCGACGAATGCTGGCGGCTCCTCTTTCTCAAACACCGTCAGCTTGACGTTTAACGTCCCTTTCAATGCTCCCAACACGCCTCTGACGAAGGTTTCGCCAAATGGCAATGTCCTGGTCATGTGGACTGATAACTCTTCGTCTGAAAATGGCTACCAGGTGGAAGTCGCCACAGCTTCAACCGGTCCCTACTCGAGTTTTGGCAATACCCCGGCCAACGTGACGGGCATGCAAGGGGCGCTCGATCCTTCCACAACTTACTATTTCCGCATTCGAGCCTTTCAGGGCACTGCGACCGCTCCCACAGCAACCTCTGCCTATACGACGCCTGTTTCGGCAACCACACCGACATTTGTGCCGCCGACGTCCCTGACAGCCACCGTGCTCGGTGAGAATTCGGTGAAGCTGGACTGGACGGATAACTCGGGCATTGAAAATGGTTTTATTATTCAGGCAAGATTCCTGCCGAGCGGCACCTTCTTTGACACCGATGTGCTGGAGAATAGTGCCCCGGCCGACTATACGGCCACGGCCCGCACGCGGACCATCACGCTGCCCGACACATTGCCTTACCCAGGCTTGTCCTACGAGTTCCGTGTGATTGCGGCCTATCTGCCTGCAACCGGACCACAGATCAACTCCGCCCCCTCCAACGCGGTCACCGTCAATGTCCCCTTCAACACGCCAACCAATTTCACCGCCACGGCGAGCGGAGAGTCCACAGTGAATTTTGCCTGGACGGATAATTCTGCCGTCGAGTCCAAATTCTACCTCCTGGCCAGAGAATCTGGGGCTGCCCAGTATTCCGTGATCGCCAGCCCGGCCGCCAACACGACTAGCCTTAGCATACCAAACTTCATCCCCGGACTGACTTATGATTTTGCCATTGTTTCTGTTTATGTGAGAGCGGCGAACGATGAGATTGAATCGGCACTCTCAACGGTGGTCAGTCGTTCTCTGCCCTTCAATGCCCCCTCTGGTCTCTCCGCCGTGGCTGCCTCAGACCGCCAGATCAACCTGACTTGGACGGACAACTCCACGACCGAGTCCGGCTACATCATTTACTGCAAGCTGAGCACGGACGCCTCCTTCCAGCCCTGCGGCGTGGTGGCTCCTAACGTCACCACTTTCACCACGAAATTCTTGGATGCGGGAGCTGGCACTCCACTGGGGCCAAACACGCCCTACCAGTTTGAAGTCCGCGCCTTTGCCGGGCTCTCTCTGGCTCTGGCGCAGAGCAATCCGGCCTTCGTGAACAGCAATGCGGTGCAAACCTCCGCCTCGACGGGTTCTGCCACGACGAAGGATGGCGTCACCTCCGATGTCTCCCCCCCGATGGTGGTGAACCAAGCCTTCTCCCATACCTTTGCCGTCACGCAGGGGCAATCCGCCATCTCCAGTTCCAGCCTTACGGGTGCCCTCCCAGCCGGGGTGACCTACAATTCGGCCACCCGCACTCTTAGCGGCACACCGACGGTACGCGGTTCATTCACGCCGACACTGACAGTGAACTGGTCCAACGGCTGGTCGAGCGCGCAGACGATCCACTTGAGGCCGTATTTCCAGCCCGGCAGGCCCGTGGTGGCGACCCCCATCGCGGCTCATACCTTGAGTGTGGGCGATTCACCGCTTTCCATCCCACTCGCTGCCACCTTCTCCGATCCCGATACCGAATCAGCGGTGGCCATCAACCTTCCGTCAGCGAATGGCACGCCCGGTGGTCGCTCGATCACCATCATCCTGAATGACACCGTCACGCCGATCACCGTGGCAAACTTCCGTGCTTACCTGAACAATGCTGTGGATGGCTATGCCGGCAGCATCTTCCACCGTTTGGTGCAGGGCTTTGTGCTCCAAGGGGGGGCTTTCAGATCCAGCCCCCTGGCGAATGCAGCCTCGAACGCGCTCGTTGGAGTCACCAAGCTCGCACCGATTCAAAATGAGCCCGGCCTGCCAAACATCGCCGGGACACTCGCCATGGCCAAGCTTGGCGGTGATCCCAACAGCGCCACGACCGACTTCTTCTTCAACCTTGCGGATAACACCGCCAATCTCGATTTCCAAAACGAAGGTTTCAGCGTCTTCGGACGTGTGGCTCAGCCATCGATCTCGACCCTGTCGGCACTGGCAAACCTGCCGTTGCCTCCTACGGCCGCCAGCGGCCAGCCAGCGAACTACCAGGTTCTCATCAATCCCGTGGTGGTCGCATCGAGCACTACGTCTGGAAGCAACACGGTGGTGCCGGCGTCCATTGCCTCCATCGTGGTGGGCATGGGCGTCAGCGGACCAGGCATTCCGGCCAATACCTTTGTCAACTCCGTGAACGGAGCCACGAACATCACCCTTTCCAATGCCGCCACCGCCACCGGAACGTCCGTCAGCCTCAGCTACGGCGAATCCACCCCTTTCTCTTCCATGCCCTACAATGCCGTCACCGCTCCCGCACCGCCTATCGATGCCTCGAAGCTATTGCGCATCAATTCCGTGACCAGCTCCGTCCCGGTCCTCAGCGGACATAGCGCTACCAGCTCCAACACCGGCGTGGTCACCACTTCGCTCGTCGGCACCGATCTTTCCTTGTCACCCGCCGCTCCGGGCACCTCCACCATCA
Organism: Verrucomicrobiota bacterium; assembly: GCA_046051905.1. Lineage (GTDB taxonomy): Bacteria > Verrucomicrobiota > Verrucomicrobiia > Verrucomicrobiales > Verrucomicrobiaceae > Prosthecobacter. The sequence goes on along the minus strand of JBJONJ010000394.1, from coordinate 22,826 downwards.
GCCTGCAAGTGACCGACCTCGATGGGAATCAGCTCCAGGTTCCTCTCACCTTCCTAGTCACCGTGAACAACACCTTCTCCAATTGGGCCGCCACCGAAGGGCTCACCAGTGGCCAAAACGGACCTACGGACGACCCCGACCTCGATGGTCGCAAAAACCTCCTGGAATATGCCCTCATGAGCAGCCCAGATACGGCCAATGGCTCGGCCGAACCCGTGCTAAATACTGTCGCCGATGGCGCGGACAAAAAAGCCACCATCACCTTCAAGGTGCGGAAATTCGCCTCGCTCACCTACATCGTCGAAGGCACCTCGAACCTGTCATCGTGGACGCCGGTGTGGAGCAGCACCGATGGCTTCGCCGTTCCAGCGGTCAGTGCCGCGGTCAACGATGTCGAACATACCCTCGTCACGGTCAAAGACAGTGCGTCCTATTCGGACGCCACGTCTCGATTCCTTCGTCTGAAGGTCACCTCACCGTGAGCGTGATACCCTTTTTAGGATTCCCGCCTCCTTTCAGCATCCGCCAAGCCAGAAGAGGCAACCGCAGCAAAAAGCCGCACAGCAGCCTCGCGTGCATCCACGTCAGCAGCGTGTTGTCGCGGAAGTAGCGGAACTGGGATACGCCGCCCTCCGCCGCCGTCAGATACTTCACCGGCGTGGGCACATTGATTACTGGTACGCCGTTCCAGCACAGCCGCACCGCCACCTCCGTGTCGAAATCAAAGCGCCGGGCAAACAGCGTGCCTCGAAAGGCCTTCAGCAGATCCGGCAGCGGATACAGGCGCATGCCGAAAAGCGTGTCACCGATGCCCCAGCCAAGTGTTTCGATGTGCGCCCACAGATTGGAGACCCGGCGGCCACGCACCCGCACGAGAGGAGCCTCCGGACCAAAGATCGGCAGCCCCAGTAGCGCCGCTTCCGGGTGTTGCTCGCCGATGGCGATGAATTTCGGGATGAACTCCGCTGGGTGCTGCCCGTCCGAGTCCATCGTCAGCACATGCGTGAAACCGGCCTTTGAGAGCGCCTCCGCGCCAGTGAGCACGGCGGAGCCCTTGCCACGGTTCACCGGCAGCTTCATCACCTGAAGGCCCGGATGCTCCGCCTGGAGCGCCTCAGCGTCCTTTTCACTGCCGTCCGTGCTGCCATCGATCACCACCCACACGTCCTTCCAGTGGTCCAGCGCCTGCAAGACAGTCGTCTTGAGCAGGCGTCCGGTGTTATAGCTGGGAATCAAGATGGCAACGCGCATGCAACGCAACCGCAGTCAGCCCGCGGAGCGGTGGATGGGGGCGAGAAACCGCCCTCCCGCAAGCGCTGATTCCCTCCTGCGCTGCTTTCGACACGCCACGCTCAGCCCGGCAGGCTCAGATGCCCCAGCGCCAGCAGCCCGTAGTAGGTGTACTCGCAGTCCAGCACATCATCCGTCCAGTTGCCATGAAAGCCGCCGGTCGCATTCCAGAGCGAGTCCACAAAGTCCAGACACGGCTCCTTCAGCCGGGAAAAATCCGCCTGCACCGCGTCCAGCGCATGCAGCGCCACCGCCGTCGAGAGCAGGTCGGGGATTGGAGCATTCGGCATCGCCAGAAAGCCGCCGCCAGGCAGGCAGCGCTTCATGAGCCAGTCCACTGCTTCCTCGGGCGGCGTCATCTCCAAGTGGCGGTGCAAGGCCACCATCGCCGCCGTCGCCGTCGTCGAGCCCACGGGGATCCCCGGCTCGTTTGACCACGCACCATCCGGCGTCCGCAGGCTGCCCATGCACTCCGCCACCCGCCAGGGAGCCGGCGGGATCAGGCCGAGGTCTTGATACGCCCCCCAGGCGATGAGGCAGCCATACGCGCTGCTCTTTTTCCGCCCCGGAGCCTGATGATAGCCTCCGTCCTCGCAGCGCCAGCCCTCGATCCGGGCGGCCAAAGCCTCGCGCCAGGCCGCCGTCGTGCCCGCTAGGCCCGCGTTCGCATGACAACGCGCCAGACAGCATAGATGCACAAAGTCTAGCCCCGCCCCATCGCCAAAACCCGCCAGCCAAGGCCGCAAATCAGGCAGCGACTCCTCATCCACCAGCAAGGCCCGCAGCCCCTCAATGCCGAAGACCGAGTAGTACACGTCCGGCCGGTCATCGCGGTCCAGAAAGCCGCCACCATCTGCCGCCAGCCGCGACCGCAAAAAACCCTCCACCAACGGCGTGGCATCCCCCAGCACCTTGGGGGCCAGGCGGGCCACTTGCAGCATTTCGAGACGGAAAGACATGCGCCCAGTTACGGGGCGCTGAGGCCCGGTCAAGAAAGCCGTATTTAGCGCTTGAGAATCCTTCGCCCTGAACCACACTCGCGCCCCGGTCACCCCGAAAACGTGCTCACGTGGCGGAATTGGTAGACGCGCTAGATTCAGGTTCTAGTGAGTAACATCGTGAAGGTTCGAGTCCTTTCGTGAGCACCATCGGCGGGCCATGCAAACCCCTTTGCAGGCCGGGTTTTGCCCCGATCACGCCACCCCCATGCAGGACGCCGGATTCGTCAGACAAGCCTTCGCGAACATCGCCCGGCGCTACGTCGTCGCCAACCACGTCCTCAGCCTCGGCATCGACTGCCTCTGGCGCCGCACCACCTCGAAACGCATCGCCAAGCTCGCCCCGCGCCGTGTGCTCGATCTCGCCACAGGCAGCGGCGATCTCGCCCAGGCCGTGCAGGCCGCCTGTCCGGACGCCCGGGTGCTCGGAGCTGATTTCTCCGTGCCCATGATGCGCGAGGCGCAAAAGCGGCGTTTCCATTGCCTCGTCGCCGCGGATGGTCTTGCCCTGCCGTTTCAAGACGGGGCCTTCGACGTGCTCACCGTCGGCTTTGGCCTGCGAAACATGGCCTCCTGGCCTCGGGCGCTCCAGGAGATGAGCCGTGTGCTGCGGCCCGGCGGCACATTGTTCGTGCTCGATTTTTCCATCCCACGCCTTCCCGGCATCCGGCAGCTCTATCTCTTCTATTTGAAAAACATCATGCCGCGCATCGCCGGCTGGATCACCTGCCAGCGTGACGCCTATGAATACCTCTGCGGCTCCATCGAACGCTTCCCCTCCGGCGGCGAGATGGAATCCCTCATCCGCGCCAACGGCTTCCAAACCGCCCGCGCCACCGCGCTCACCTTCGGCATCGCCAGCCTCTACGAGGCGAAGAAATAGCCTTGTTGCTGCGCAACAAGCGCACCCCCTGTTCCGCAGGAACAGGCCTACTTTCTCAACACCACCGCCAATATCCCGCTCGCGTGCTCCCAGCGGCGGATGACGGTGTCGATCAAGAACAGCAGCAGTGCCAGGAGCACCAAATCCGGCCACAGCTCGATGTGCTGCATGGCTTGGGTCGTCTCCAGATTCGGCAGTGAGGCGTTTTCGGCCAAAAACTCGCCACCAGTGAGTTTGGTGGCTTCACGCAGCAGCGTTTCGTTCACGGTGCCGAGGCTGGCTTCACTGCTGGGGTTATGCACGAGGCCGGCGCTGACCATTTCGGCTCCGCTGCGGGCGCGGATGAGATAGACGCCGGCTTCATCTGGCTGGAAGTGGTCGCTGTATTCGCCAGGAGCAGTCTGCGTGAGCGTGAGCTGCTGCGTGGGCTTCATCGGCGCACCGAGGGCATCGGCGGCGATGTGGAAGACCTCGGCGGTGACGGTGGCGTTGTTGGCACGCGTGCCGGCATCGCTCAAAAGATCGACGGAGATCTTCGCGTTGTCGCCTTGCATGCTCGTGGCGAGATCCATGAAGCGGCCCTGCGGCGGACGAGCGGTCTCACGCAGGAGTTGCGACCAAAAACGGCTATAGCCGGGCCAGCGGGCGATCCACAGCGAGGCCCAGCGGCTCTTCGCGTCGGAAGTGAATGCGGTGACTTTGCCGAGGCCGAAACGCCAATGCGCCAGCAACGGATCGCCCGTATCGGTGAGCAGCGGGGACTGCGCGGCGGCTTTGCGAGTTGTTTTGACGTAGCCGAGCAAATCCGGGCTGTCCCACTTCTCGAAGCCCGCGAGCATCGGATGCTTCTCGACGAAATTCGGCGTGAAGGGCTCCTCGCGGATCATGCGGCCCGTGTGCATGAGCGTGTCCTGCGTGAAGATGCGCGTGATCGTGCTCGCATCGGTCGTCGAGTAGCTTTGACCTCCACCAGCACTGGCGATGGCATGCAGCATCGCAATGTGTGAACCCTCGCCAATCGCTACCGTCGAGATCGTGATGCCTTCACCGCGGCATTGCGACGCAAAGGCCTCGTAACCACTGCCCGCCGTCTGACCATCGGTGAGCACGATCATGTGCTTCACGCGGGCTTTGACGCGCAAAAGGCCCTCGCGGGCCAGTTTGAAAGCTGGTTCGAGGTTCGTGCCGCCACCGCTCGCCACAGCGGCGATTTGTCCGGTGACCGCTGCGGTGGAGGTGAGCCGCGTCATCGGCGCGACGACATGCGCCTCGCTGTCAAAGGCCCACACGCCGATGCTGTCGTTGCGGCCCAAAACTTCCGCCGTGGCGATGGCGGCGCTTTTGGCCATCTCAAGCTTCTCACCGGCCATCGAGCCGCTTCGGTCCATCACGATGGCCACGGCCGCGCTTTGCTTTTCCTCTTCATCGGGCGCTTTGAGCCGCACGGGCAGCGTTTCTTCAATCGGCGTGCGATAATAACCACCCGTGCCGAACGACCCCGGCCCACCGAGCATGAGGAGGCCACCGCCGAGCTTGTCGATGTAATCACGCAGCATGTTCATGAGCGGCTCACCGAGCTGATGCGCGGGCACATCGCTCAAAATGACGCCGTCGTAGCCCGCGAGTTGATCGAGGCTGAAGGCGAGATTGCCTGGCTGGCGCAAATCGAGCTCCACCCCCTCCTTTTCCATCGCCTGAGTCAGATAGCGAGCCTCCGCCGCATCGCTCTCAATGTAGAGCATGCGCAGCCTTCCGCGCACATCGACGATGGCGAGCGAGCTGTTGTTACCTGGTAAGCTATCGCCGCTGATGCCGTCCAAAGCGGCGCGATAGTGATAAATGCTCCGCGTGGCCGGTGTGCGCTGAAACGTGAGCACATTCGGCGTGCCCGGCTTGAGCTGCACAGGCCGCTTTTCCACCTCGATGCCGTTTTCAAACAAGCGCAGCATGCCACTCGCATCAATCGTGCTCTCGACCGTGGCCGTGAGCTGCAAACTCGCGCCTTCAAACAACCGCGAGCGATTCGACACGAGCGACCTCACCCGCGCATCCGGCTTCTTCGGTCCAGCGACAGGCAGCGCATGCACCTTGATGCCGCTCACCGCCGCCTCGCGTGCTGCGGCGAGCAAATCACCGCGAGTTTCGTGTCCATCGCCAATGATCAGCACATTCCGGCTCGTCCCCGGCGGAAACATCGCCTCCGCATACTCCAGGGCCGCCGCGTAATGACTGTCGCCGCCGTTTTTCGCCTGCCAGGCCTTCGTTTCGGTCTCCGTGGCCTTTTCTGGCAGCAGATCCGGCTTCGCCCCGAGCTGCACGATGAAGCTATCAATCCCGCCCGCCTCGCTTTGAAGCCGCCGCGCCTGCTCCATCGCCTTCTTCGCCCCTTCCTCGCCCATGCTCTGCGACGCATCCACCACGATGCCCAGGGCCTTCCGCCCTGTCTGTGAAACCCGCGCCGGTCCCGCCAGCGCCGCGATGATCAGCATCACGATCACCGCCCGCGTGACGAGCAGCAGCCTCTTCCGCAACCCCGTCATCGGATGCGACGACGCGGATTCGATCCACAGCAGCAAGGCAAGCGCCGGGATAATCAGAAGCAGAAGTTTGGGGGATTCCCAGTCCACGAGGTCAGTTCAAGGTTTCAGGGTTTAGAGAGGTCTCTCTGTAGCTTTTTAACTTCTTTTCGACAGCCCTTATCCCAAGGAAAAAAGCTGTTTTTGTCATGCCAGAAGCACTGAAAAAATGGAGGTACCTGCCGTAAAGAAGCATAAAACAAGTAAGCGAAGCCCAAGTACTCCCGGTAGTGGGCAAAATCGACCTGACGGAAGTATAAAGCGGTGCCGGGTATTATGTCCGTGCATCGTTTCTCCAGCGGCAACTTCCCGCCATTCGAGACGTGCTTGGCGATGCACGTCAGCACATAGGCATGCGCTTGCTGATTCATGCCCATGATGAGCACCTCCGGTTCGAACGTGCGCAGATAGAGTCCGAGGGTGTATGCAAACCCTGGTTCTTCTTCGGTTTCTTGGAAAATATCGATGAGAGTCCACCCAACTTTTTCGATTTGCTTCAGGAGATGCTTGTCACCCTTGTTTTCGGCTTTCGGGAGCTTGAATTCAGAGAGCAGGAGCTTGTGTGGCTTCATGGGGAGCAAAGTTTCAGGTTCCTCGCTGGGTGGTTTCCTTGACGCGATGTGCCGCCAGCCAGGCGCGTCCTTTGTCCGTGAGGCGGTATTTTTGCAGGCGGCTGTTGGGTTTGTCGGGGCGGGTCATTTCGATGAGGCCGCTGGCAAGGGCGGGCTTCAAGTGCCGTTCCTCGAAGTTAGTGCGGCTACTAAGCTCCAGTGCCGTCTGAATCTCTAGACGACTCATCTCAGAAACCAGAGACAAAACCAGCTTCTCGACTTCCGGCGTGACTTGCCCTGTGACTTGCCCTGTGACTTGCCCTGTGAATGGGTCGCTCTCCTCCAGCAGCAGGTGCGCCGCCTCGGGATGGACCGGCAGGCGGATCATGAAGGAAAGCCGACTCTCATCGCTCTCGATGAGGGCGGGCGGGGAACCGTTGCGCTGCATGGCGCGGAGGATTTTCGGGATGCCGGTGGCGCGGCCTTCGGTGAGGTCCAGTTCCTTTAAAAACTCGCCCACGCGGCGGTTGCGATAGCGACGGGACACGGCTTTGCCCTGGCGCAGATCGTCGAGGCTGATGCTGCGATCCGGGCCGGGGAAACTCAGCACGATGAGTTCATGCGGCGTGATGCGCACCTCCACTGGCTCGCGTTCCTCGTAACTGCGGTGGTAGATGGCGTTCACCACGGCCTCCTCGACGGCGGGATACGGGAAATTTTCCACGCGAGTGGCCTCGGCACGGTCCGCGTGCTTGATGACGATTTCTTTGAGGTAATTCCGCCGGATGTAGTCCAGCGCCTCCCGCAACATGCGGGCGAGCGGGCCACGAAAGGTCTTTTCCTCAAAGCGATCTCCGCCCGTGTCGTCCGGGAACCACACGACATCGATCTGCGTCTGCGGAAAGAAGCGCCATGGCTCCGGGTGGAAGAAAAGCAGGCCCGCATTTCGCGGCGCGAGGGTTTCGCCCGCGCCGTCCGCGAGGTTCATCTGCTGCGCGAGCTTCTCGATCGGCATCTCGGCCGCCGGTCCAGCGAGATCGCTCTCCACCTCCTGGAGAAACTGCACGATCAGCTCCCGCGAGAGGTCCGTGACCTTCGCCGAGAGCATCGTGCGATCATCAAAGGGCACCTTCGCGGCGAGCGAGAGCAGCTCCTGCTCGTCAGCACCGCGAGCCTGCACGGTGGAGGAGCCGCGGCGGATGAACCACGCCCACTCCTTCGCGTCTTTGCCGAGCGAGGTGCGTGCTTTGTATGGCCGCGCCTGTCCGCCCGGTGCCCACACGACGAGGATGAGCCTGCCCTGCACCGTCGTCGGCACGGCCAGCGGATGATACGCGGGTTGGATCGCCGAGCGGCCGAGTTCGAGCAGCTTCTTTTGAATCGCATCCACCTGCGCCGCCTCCAGGCCCTTCGGCGGCAAAACGGGACGACCATCCTTTTCCTCCACGCCAAAGACGAGGTAGCCGCCGCCCCAGTTATGAAAATCGTTCGCGAAAGCGCAGATCGTGCGCAGCGCCGCCTCCGGGTTCCAGCCTTCCTTGAACTCCAGCCGCTCCCACTCGACCACGCGGCCGGTGAAGAGGTCTTGGATGTCGATGGGCAGGGGCATGGGATGACTTCGGCGGCTAGGCAGGGATTTCAAACGGGGTGTTCCCCTTTCACTGCCCGGAAAAACATGCTCACCGTTCGGCGTACTCTCCGTCGCATGTCCTTCCCGCATCCAGCGCATCCCTTTTCCCGCCGCGAGGTCCTCCAGGCGGGGGCGGTGAGTTTGCTGGGACTCGGCATGAATCACCTGAGCGCCTTGCAAAGCATGGCGGCACCGGCCACCACGCCGAGGGCGAAATCGGTGATCTACATCTTTCTCAGCGGCGGCCTGGCGCAGCAGGAGAGCTTCGACATGAAGCCGGACGCGCCGATGGAGTTCCGTGGCGAGTTCAAGCCCATTCGCACCCGCACGCCCGGCCTGCACATCTGCGAGTATTTGCCCAAGCTCGCCCGCATTTCCGAAAAGTGGTCGCTCGTCCGCTCGCTCACCCATCCTCACAGCGAACACTCGCAGGGTCATCACGTCATGCTCACCGGCCGCAGTGACATGCCGTTGGGCTTTGATCCCTCGAAGCCGAAAAAATCCGATCATCCCGGCATCGCCGCCCTCGCCACCGCGCTGCTGCCACGTCGGAAGGACAATCTCCCACCCGCCATTGTGCTGCCGGACAAGCTTGTGCATCGCAGCGGCCGCACGCTGGCGGGTCAATTCGGCGGCATGCTCGGTGCCCAGCATGATCCGTGGTTCTTGGAGATGTCGCCGTATCACCCTGAGCATTACGGAGCCTTCCCGAGCTACCTGTTTCATCACGAGCGCGGCTTTGAAAAGGATGCTGCGCTGAAATTCCAGGCTCCGCACCTCTCGCTGCCGCAGGGGCTCACGCTGGATCGCGTGCTCGACCGCGTCTCGCTGCGTGACTCCCTCGAAAACCAGGCGGACAACCTCACCAAACTCGCGGGCGATGAATCCTTCGACAACTACCGCAGCGCCGCCGTCTCCCTGCTCGGCAATCGCAGCGTGCATGACGCCTTCAGCTTGGAGAAAGTCGACCCCAAATGGCTCGATCGGTATGGCAGGCACAGCTTTGGATGGTCGCTGCTCATGGCGCGGCGGCTCATCGACAGTGGCGTGCGCATGATCCAGGTGAATCTCGGCAACAACGAAAGCTGGGACACGCATCAGGCCGCGTGGGGGAACCTCAAAAACTACCTCCTGCCGCCGATGGATCAGGCCGTAAGCGCCCTCATCGAGGATCTCGATGCCAGCGGCCAGCTCGATGACACGCTCATCGTCATGGGCAGCGAGTTTGGCCGCACGCCGAAGATCAGCAGCATCTCCAAAACCGCCCTGCCGGGCCGCGATCACTGGGCTCATGTGCAAAGCGTTCTGCTCGCCGGCGGCGGCGTGAAAGGCGGTCGCGTCATCGGCGCCAGTGATAAGATCGCCGGCTATCCCGTCAGCGATCCGCAATCACCCGAAAACCTCGCTGCCACCATCTACGAAGCCCTCGGCCTGCCCCGCGAAACCATCTGGAAGGACTTCACCGGTCGCCCGCACACGCTTTACATGGGCTCGCCCATTTCGGGGCTGGTGTAGCCGAGTCGCAAAGGGCATAGAGCGAAGGGCATAGAGTCGCTCTGCATCCTTCTCAGGTCGTGACGTGTCTCTTTGCTCTTCACCCTACGCTCTACGCTCTACGCGTTCGCTTGGCCTCCTGCTTCACAAACAGCGGCTCAAGCGTTTCGCGAATCCACGTGAAGGCAGCTTCGAGGCCGTCTCTTTGGTAGATGACGCCGATCTCCGCTTCGACGGCCGTGGGATTGCCGTGGCAGGATAGGAACTGGTTGCAGGTGAAGCGCGTCTTCATCTCTGCATCCACTTTGCCATGCGTGCGCAGGATGTGGGAGCGCACATACAACTCCAGCACAGCATCGCCGATCCACGCGTTTTCGCGAAGGCGCTGGGTGAGTTCGGGGGTGGTCATGCCGCCATCGTTACGATGCGTTCACGAGGCTGCAACGCTTTCGCGGCGCTGCGAAGACACCAAACAGGGCGATTGACATGGACTGTGGCAGCCTGCTGCCGCTTTCGGAAGGCCAGCTTGCTGGGTGTCGAACATTCAAAAAATCATCGAATCTTCCTCCGCTTCCGCGATGGCGTAAGCCGCATGGTTTTCTTTGCAGCGAAGGACCAGTCGAAGAAGGTAATGAGCGTGTTCATAAGCGGCGCGGGGTGAAAATTTCCTTCACCGGGGCGATGACGAAGGTGCTTACTTCAAGCTTTGGTTTGGGTGATGTAGAGTGAGGTGGTGGCCTCAGGCTCAAGGGCGAACTTGTACTCGGCGGTCACGGTGAGGAAGTCGTCGCCGCGCGGCACCTGGCTCGACTCCTCAATGCCAGTGGACACTGTGCCGCGGAAGCGTGCGCAGCGATCAGCAAGCGGGAGTTGCATCATGAGCAAGTCACTCGGACTTTACAGGAGTGAGCAGATACGACTGCCCATCCTCCGCGAGCTGGTACCCGCCCAATTCGGCCGCGTAAGCCAGTGCATAAGGCAGCGGTATGTTTCGCAGGTTGAGTGTGATCTTGTTATCCGAACCGCCTGGCTTCACGACTATGTTTACGCCCTTCTTTGCGGGATCGAGATCTCGCGATTTGACCTGAATGTATTCCGTCGCGGCGAGGATGCTGGCATCGGTGAACTGAATGACAGGGAAGATCATTTGGTCCGCGGTTCCAAGGACCGGAGGCGGCGTGGCGGCCGGAGGCGCGGGCTTTTCCTCAAACTTGGCGGCGAGCACCACCGCATGCTTTTCCACGCGGTATTGCCATCCCACACGTTCGGCGCAGTAACGCACGACTTCGATCAGCGGAGCATCTCTGAGGTCCAGGCTGATCGTATCCGTCAATCCACCGCCGCGAAGAACGATGGAGACGCCCTTCGCCAACGGCGGCTGGCTGATCGTGTCCAGGTCACGGCTCTTCATGCGGATGTATTCAACCGCCTGCTCTAGGGTGGCGTCTTTGAACTGGACGACGGGGAAGATGATCTTCTGGACCTTGTCCTCCATCGTCACGTCTTCTGACCGGGCGCTGGCCGTGAAACTGATGAAGAGCGCCAGGCAAGCCGTCTTGATGAGAGAGTGTGTGTTCATGGTATGCGAAAGGGATGTTATTTAATGGAAGGGGGAGAAAATTTTCAAGGTGTGAGAATCCCGATCTTCCACGGGATGCTGCGGTATTTCGGGGCTTTGTAGCCGGGTTCATCGACGCCTTGGAAGACGAAGCGGAGGTCTGGGGGATCGATTTCGAGGCTTTCGTCGTTGGCGGAGCGGATGAGTTCGCCGTGACGGATGCTGGTGGTCCAATCGACGGGCGGATCAATTTGCTCCGTGGCGGCAAAAGGCTTCTCGCGGGTGGTGGCGAGCGGTTTCCAAGGGCCTTCGATCTTGTCGGCGAGCCATGCTTTGTAGTAGCGATGCCCCTGGCCCAGTGCCTCGATGAGGGGAGGTATTGGTTATTGGTCGCGGCCTTTGAGCTTGTAGGTGCAGGAGGCTTTGAAGAGGGCCTCCCTGGTGTCTTTGAGCAGGACTTCGGGCTTTGACCAGCCGAGCGGGAAGTTTTGCTTCGTTGTTTCGCGTCGCCAGAAGTGGTCGTCGTCGCTGGTGTAGAGCAGGTGGGCCTTGCTGGCATCGCAGATGACCCAGAAGTCGATCCACTTGGTCTTCGTGCCGCCTTCGGGCAGCGTTTCGATCATCGGCTGCGGCTTCGTCCACGAATTCGGATCGGCTATGTCGGTGGTGGTGGAGAAGTGCGGCGCGAATTTGAGCGACTTCTTCTCATCGGCGAACTGGTAGATGAGATACCACTTCTGATGCGGTGCGAAAAAGAAGACCTGCGGGGCGCAGTGGTATTGATCGTGGAAGTCGAGCGTGTGGCGCGGGGCTTTGTTGGCGTGGTCTTCCAGCGAAACTCGCCCGTGGTGAGCCAGGCAGGCTCGGTGGCAGAGAGTGGCAGCAGAGGCAGGAGGGCACCAAACGCCGCAGCCATAAGTCGGAGCTCGTTCACGAAGGGCATCATGAACGAAGATGAGGGCATCCCAGCCGCTTGTCCAGGGGGGGGCGGACTACTTCTCCTTGGTCTGGAAGACGAGGCGGAGGCAGTCGAGACGCAGGGCGGCGGTGTCGAGCGCGGCCTCGATCTCGGTCAGGTGCTTTTTGAGGGCTTCGATCTCCTCCGGGCGCACATGGTCGTTGAGCTGGCGCAGGTCCTCGAGGCGGTCGATCTCGGCCTGGAGCTGCTGGCGCATGCTTTCCTTCGCGGCGGCGACGAGTTTTTCGAGTTCCTCCTCGGCCAGCTTGCGGGCTTTGGCGAGCATGGCGGGGAAGAGCTTGTTGCGGATGGCTCCTTTTTCAAAGAGGCCGGTGGGCTGGCTTTTTTCGAGCTTCACCTCTTCCAGTGGATCATTCTCACGGCGGTCGGCCTGCGTGTGATCAACGATCATGCGCAGCGGCGAGGGCGACAGAAAGCGGTCCACATGCAGGGCCGATGGCGCGACGCATTCGACGATGAAATGCGTCTCGAGGGAGAGGCACTCGTTCTTCGGATGCTTGGACACGGCGAAGTTACTGTTCCCATCCTCGCTGCCGAGCAGCAAATCGAGCACGCCACGCACGAGCGGATGGTCCTGCGTGAGGAAGGCGATGTTTTCGCGGCTGAGAGCTCGCGTGCGGTCAAAGGTGACGGTGAGTCCATCCTCGGGCAGCGAGGGGAAGCGGTCGGTTTTGATGTCCTCGGGCTTCAGGAAGTAGGTGCGGGGGGCGTGCTCCTCGACGTGGAGGCCGAAGTGATCGACAAGGCGGATGAAGAAGGCCTCGAAGTCGAGGCTGATGTCCTGCTCGCGGATGACATCGATCACGCTGGCGGCACGCTCGGGCTTGCAGGAGTTCAGTTCGAGCAGGCGGTCGTGGCCGCGCTCGAGTTTCTGAGTCACCTGCTGTCGCAGTTTTTGCGTTTCTTTGAGGAAGGCGGTGAGGCCTTTGGCATCAAATTCTTCCAACAACGGCTCCAGGCTCTCCGCGAGACCTTGCGCGATCTCCGTGGCGCCGTGGAGGTTTTTCTCGAAGGCGTTTAAACCTTCATGATACCAGCGGGCGAGCACTTCCTCGGTCGTTTGCTTCACAAACGGCACATAGATGTGGATCGTGCTCGTCTGGCCGATGCGGTCGAGACGGCCGATGCGCTGCTCGAGCAGTTCGGGGTCACGCGGAAGATCGAAAAGGACGAGATGATGCGCGAACTGGAAGTTGCGGCCTTCGCTACCGATCTCGGAGCAGAGCAGCACGCGGGCGCCGTCCTCGTCGGCGAAGAACGCGGCATGGCGGTCGCGCTGCACCATGGTGAGGCCTTCGTGGAAGAGAGCGGCGTTGATGTTGATCTCTCGCAGCAGCTTCTCGTGGATGTCGCCGGCGAGCTCGCGAGTGCGGCAGATGAGCAGCACCTTTTGGTCGCCGAGCTGTTTGATGAGCGCGGCGAGCCATTTCACTTTGGCTTCGAGAGCATCGCTGCCGGCGTCGATGGGCGCGAGGTGTGCTTCACGCTGCGGGAATCCGGTCAAAGCGGCCCGCGTGTTGCGGAACATGACGCGGCCAGTGCCGAACTCGTCGAGCATCGCGGCGATGAGCTTGTCACGACTGCCCTCGACCTTCTTTTTGGTCTCCTTGAGCAGGTCGCGGAGGTGCGTGGACTTCTTCGCGAAGAGCTTCTCGTCCTTGGCGGTGAGGTTTTTGCCCTCGACGAGGCGATCGACCGCGGCGGCGACTTCTTCGTAGTGGCTGCTCTCTTCGAGGAATTGATTCAAATCCGCGTAGCGGGCCGGATCGAGCAAGCGCAGACGAGCAAAGTGCCCCTCGGGTCCGAGCTGCTGCGGCGTGGCGGTGAGAAGCAGGAGACCGGGCACCTTCGCGGCGAGTTGATCGACGAGCTGATACTCGGCGCTCGGCTTCTCCGGGCTCCATTCGAGGTGATGCGCTTCATCGACGACGAGCAGGTCAAAGCCGGCCTCAAGTGCCTGCTGGGTGCGATTCGGCGCGTTCGCGAGGAATTTGGTGCTCGCGAGGATGAGCTGGGATTCGAGAAAGGGATTGCTCACCTCGCCATTGGATTCGAGTGACTCGCAGCGGTCCTCGTCGTAGATGGCGAAGAGCAGGTGGAAGCGGCGAAACAGCTCCACGAACCACTGATGCACCAGCGCCTCCGGCACGAGGATCAGAACCCGCTCCGCCCGGCCGGTGAGATGCAGGCGATGCAGGATGAGGCAGGCCTCGATGGTCTTGCCGAGCCCGACTTCATCCGCCAGCAGCACGCGCGGCACGAGACGGCCTGCCACCTCGCTGGCGATGTACATTTGATGCGGCAGCAGATCGACGCGGCCACCGCAGAAGCCGCGCACGGCGCTCTGGCGCATCTCCGCACGGCGTTGCAGCGCCTCCACCCGCAGGTCGTAGGCCTGCAAATCATCCACCTGGCCCGCCTTGAGCCGGTCCTCCGGTTTGGAGAAGGTGATCGTGTCCGAAAGCTCCGCCTCGCTGATCTCGCCCTCGTCGCTGAGGTAGAAAAGGATGTTCGAGCGCTCCTCGACGCTGGTCACATTCAGCGAGCGACCGTCGTGTGTCTTCACGGTGTCACCGGCCTGGAATTTCACGCGACGCAGCGGCGCGGCGGTGAGGGAGTAGGTGCGGGCCTGCTGGGCGGCCGGGTAATAGATCTGCACGCGGCCGAATTCACATTTGCCGACGACGCCAATGCCAAGCTCGGGCTCAGTGTCACTGACCCAACGCTGTCCGGGGAAAGGTTGCTCCATGTCTGGGGGGTAAAAAGGGGCGCGGATGGTAGAAGGCCGCCGCCTGAGTGCAACGCCTCAAATCGCTCATTTTGAGGCGGAAAGAATGCCTGTGATGCTGGCGCTGTTCACTCGGAACACGTCATGGTTTCGTCACAGCCGCTCCGGGCGCAGGCGTTTGCTCGTTTCGGGATCGCTGGTGCGGGCACGGACGGTGATGAAGGCGCTGGCGGAGAGGATGGCGGCGGCGCAGACCATCGAGAAATTTTGGAAGGACATCGCTTTGAGCATGGCAAAGGCGAGGAAGGGGGCCACGAGGCCACGCAGGCCCGTGAGGAAGGTGTGGACGCTCATGTACTCGGCCACGGCGTGCTTGGGAGCGAGTTTCGTGACCCAAAGCGCCCAGGTGACATTGCCGCCGGCGTTGGCCATGCCCCACAAAGCCATGCCAAAGGTCCACCAGCCGACGCTTTGCCCAAGGTAGAAGCAGAGGATGCCTGCGGCGAAGAAGACATTCAGCGCTGCCCGCACGCCGAAGAGGTGAAAGCGGTCGTAAACGAGACCCCACGGGTAGGAGAAGAGCAGCCTCGCCAGCACCGGCACGACGCAGGTGATGAAGGCGACCTGCTTTTCTGGCAGGTTGATGCCGTGGGCGGGATTCGCGAGGTATTCGACGAAGAGGCAGGCGGCGGCGAGGTTCCCCACGCCCATCATCATCCACGAGATGAGCAGCGTGCGGAAATCGCGATCTTCACGCACCCAGCGCCAGGCGCTCCAGAGGCTGGTGCGGGCGTTTTCCTCCGGCTGCCAAGGCGTGGCGGGCAGGCCGTAGGTCCACAGGCCGCTGACGAAGCCGCTCAAGGCATAGGCCCACAGCAACCAGGCGTAGTTTTTCAAATCGAGATCGAGCAGCCAGCCCGCCGCGTAGCCAAACACGACGGCGGCACCAGCCCGCGTGACGCCCGCGATGGCGTAGAGCTTGCCCCGCACGGCCTCCGGGTAGTTCATGCGGTAGATCTGCGTCATCAGCGGGATCTGCATGGAGAAGCAGAAGATGCCGAGACCGAGACCGAGCAGATAGAGCGTGGGCGAATCGGGAAAAGCGGCACTCACCGCCATGCTGGCACCGCCGAGCATCTGCACCTTGGCAGCGGTGCGTGCGATGGTGCTTTTCGCACGCAGCAGCAGCGGCACGACAAACAAGCTCGTGACCATGCCACCGCTCGTCGCGGCGAGGAACGATGCCTTTGCCATGTCACCCATCGCAAAGACACGGACGGCCACGAGCATGCCAAAAGTGGCCATGAGCGTGTCGAGCACCCCGGCGGGCAGCGAGCGCCAGAGCTCGTTGCGAAAGGTGCGCTTGGTTTCGTGGGTCACGCCTGCTTCATGGCATGCGTGAGCGAGGGAGTCCAGCGGTGGGTGAGCCTCCGGGTTTGTGCGTTGGGGCTTCGGTTGATTGCGGGCAGGTTGGCGGCATGATGCGGTCGTTTACCAACCCGCTCCCACTATGTCCGGTCCACTGCTCATCCGTCACGAAGGTCATACGCCGCGGGAACGCAGCACCTGCGGCTGGCGTGACCGGCTCATCAGCCGCGAGGACGAGGCGCTGCATCCCGCGGCCTGGGCGCATGCGGTGGATATTGACGGGTCGAGGCTGCACTACCACAAGCGCTCGACGGAGCTCTACTACGTCCTCGAAGGAGGTGGCACGGTGGTGCTCGATGGGGTGGAGCAGGCGGTGAGCAAGGGCTCTCTCGTCCATATCCCGCCCGGCGTCGTGCACGGAGCCCGCGGGCAGATGCGGGTGCTTGTTGTCGGCATCCCAGACATTGCCGAGGATGACTACTTTGAGGTGGGCGACGTGTGAAGACCGCTTTCACACAGACGGCGCACGGCCTCGGCATTGGAGCCGAAGGCGAACTGGCTGAGCGGCACATCGTCGAGCTTCATTGGCATCCACTCCATGACCTCGGCGGGATCTGCCTGCAGACCGTCGAAGCTCTGGATGCGTGCCACGAAGACGAGGTCGATCGTCGGCCACACAAAGCCCTGGAAGAGGTAGTGGTTGTTCAGCGAGACAAAGTAGCAAAATGCCTCCGGTGGGATGTGCAGTCCGATCTCCTCGCGGGTTTCGCGGGCGGCTCCTTCCTCACCACTTTCGTCCGGCTCGATCACACCTCCCGGTAGCCCCAGTAGGCCGAGGCCAGGCTCATGACCGCGACGGATCACCAGCAGGCGGTCCTGTGCGTCGAGGATCATCGCCACCGCGGCCGGAATGGGCGTGATGAAATGGCAGAATCCGCACTGCTGGCAGCGGAACTCACGGTCGCCGATGGTTTTCAAATCGGGTGAACCGCAGTCGGAGCAGAATTGGTAGGGTTTGGGCATCGGCGACCGTATAAGAACGCGAGATTCCCCGTTGGCGAGTGTCTATTTCATCTTCATTTTCCCACTCCGATGAATGCTCCCTTGCTGCAAACCTGGCTCCGCCTTTCAGACGGGCGGCAGCATGCCCTCAGGGGCACTTGCAGCATCGGGCGTCATCCCGCCAACACGCTTCAGCTTTCCAGCAGCGAGGTCTCCCGCCGCCATTCCATCATCCAGGCGCAGGGCGAGGCGGAGTTCTGGATCGTCGATCTCGGCAGTGCCAACGGCACCTATGTGAACGGTCGCCGCCTCTACCAGGCGGTGCGTCTGCGCCATGGTGATGTCATCCGCATCGCTGATGTGGAACTTGAGTTTGCCACGGAGATCCTCAGTGTCATGCACCCCTCTGGCAAGGCGGTTATGGCCTCCAACATGACCCGCCTCGAGCAGGCCGAATGCTGGCTCTTGGTGGCGGACATCGAAGGCTCCACCAAGCTCGCTCAGAACACGGCCCCGGAGAAATACCCGCGCCTCACAGGAACCTGGTTCAAAGAGTGCCGCCAGATCATCGACGACTGCGGTGGCCACCTATCGAAGTACCTCGGTGATGGTTTTTTTTGCTACTGGACCGGCGGTGAGAGCAGTCACATTCGCGTTCGTCAGGCCATTGCCAGGCTGCGTGAGGCGCAAGGAATCTCCCCGCTGCCGTTTCGCGTCGTCTTGCATCACGGCAGCGCCGTACTTGGTCGTGTGCTCACGATCAGTGAGTTGAACCTGCATGGCCCGGAGGTGAACTTCGTCTTCCGAATCGAAAAAATCGCCTCCACGCTCGGTGAGCGCATGCTTTTCTCGGAAAAGGCGATGCATCTGCTTCAGGCGGAAAAAGAGCTCATCCTAGCGGGTGAGAGCCTGGTCGATGGTTTTTCGGGATATTTTAAGCTTTATGCCCCGCCGAAGGTCTGAGCTGCAGTTGCTAAAAGAGGGCGTGGCGGGCGTTTTGCATCCTTCTGCCTTCGTCATGAATCCTTTTGAAGAATTTCACCAGTACCAGACCCGCCGTCAGTTTTTCGGAAACGTCGGCCTGCGGGCGGGAAAGATCGCCCTGGCCTCGATGCTTGGTCGTGATCTGATGGCCGCTCCGGTTCACGAGCCGCTGCCGGGCCTGCCGAACTTTGCACCCAGGGCGAAGCGCCTGATCTACCTGCACATGAACGGCGCTCCCTCGCAGCTCGATCTCTGGGACCACAAGCCCGGGCTGGCGGCGCATTTCGACAAGGACCTGCCTGAGAGCATCCGCAACGGCCAGCGCATCACCACCATGACCAGCGGCCAGGCCCGGCTGCCGGTGGCACCGAGCATGTTCAAGTTCACGCAGCACGGCCAGAGCGGCCGCTGGGTGAGCGAGCTGCTGCCGCACACGGCGAAGATCGTGGACGACATCGCAGTGATCAAAAGCGTCCACACCAGTGCCATCAACCACGACCCGGCCTGCACCTTTGTGATGACCGGCAGCGAGGTGCCCGGAAAAGCCAGCATCGGCTCGTGGCTGGCCTACGGACTGGGCAGCGAAAGCAATGACCTGCCTGCCTTTGTGGTCTTCACGCCCACGTTTCCTGCGGCCAGCCAGGCGCAGGCACTCTTCACCCGCATGTGGAGCAGTGGATTCCTGCCCACGAAATACACCGGCGTGGCCCTCCGCGGCCAGGGCGATCCGGTTTTGTATGTGAAGAACCCTCCGGGAGTCGATCCGAGCGATCGCCGGGCGATGCTGGATGCCCTCAACAAGCTCAATACCATCAACCACGCTTGCATCGCCGATCCCGAAATCCAGACACGCATCGCACAATACGAGATGGCTTTCCGCATGCAGACGAGCGTGCCGGAGCTCACGGACCTCAGCAAGGAAAGCAAGGCCACGCTGGAGATGTACGGCCCGGATGTGCAGCGCAGCGGCAGCTTTACGCACAGCGCCATCATGGCCCGCCGGCTCATCGAGCGCGGCACGCGTGTCGTGCAGATCCTGCATCGCGGCTGGGACCAGCATAACAATTTGCCGAAGCTTCTCCGCGGTCAGGTCGAGGACAGCGAGCGCGCCTGCGCGGCGCTCATCATGGACCTCAAGCAGCGGGGGTTGCTCCAGGACACGCTCGTGGTCTGGGGCGGCGAATTCGGGCGCACGGTGTATTCGCAGGGCACGCTCACCAAGGACAACTACGGCCGCGATCACCACCCGCGCTGTTTCACCATGTGGATGGCCGGTGGCGGGGTGAAAGGCGGTATCGAGCACGGCGAGACGGACGACTTCAGCTACAACATCACGAAGGACCCGGTTCACATCAATGACCTCAACGCCACCATCCTGCACCTGATGGGCATCGATCACCGGAAGTTCACCTTTAAGTTCCAGGGGCTCGACCAGCGTCTCACCGGCGTGGAGGAGCATCAGGTGGTCAAACCGGTGCTCCTGTGAGCCGGGTGGCAGGAAATTCACCCGGCGGGCACTTTCCGTTTGCCAACTGGAAGGCCTCATCTACCATCGCGGCCCACCAAACGGTATGGAGCGGTAGTTCAGTTGGTTAGAACGCCAGCCTGTCACGTTGGAGGTCGCGGGTTCGAGCCCCGTCCGCTCCGCCACTTGGTTGGAATCAAATAACCGCCGCATTCCGGCGGTTTTTTTGTGTCGTTCAGACTCAGTGGACGACGCGGTTGTAGAGCGTGCGCTCTTCCGGGAACATGCGGGCGCGTGGGTCGATGGCCCGGATCACGCCAAGCGCCTCGTTCCGAAAGCCGGCCGTGGCGGCCACCGCGGCAAAAACGGCCCGTTGTCCTTCCGTGAGGAGGTTGAGATCCATGTATTGGAGATAATTGAGCGCCTGGCGTTGATCGTGGATGCGCAAGTAGCCGAGCGCCACCATGAGCTTGCGATGGTTGTCCTTCGGTTGGTTTTGCAGGAGTTTTAACGCCTTGCGCAGGCTGGTCTCGATGTCATTGCCGACCAGTAGGCTGATGTAGAGCGCCTTGTCGAGGAACTCGCTGTCCTCGGGGAAGCGCAGCACCGCGTCCCGGGCGGCCTGGAAGTAGGATTCGGAGTTGCCGTTCTTCAGGCTGGCGGAGAGCAGGCCTACCAGCGCCTCGCGCTCGATTCTGGGCGACATCATGTTCGCGTTGCGCCGTGCCACGCGGATGGTGAGGCGGTAGGCGTCCTCGGCAATGTCAAAGTGGCCGCGGGTATCCGCGTATTCGGCGATCTTTTGCAGCACGGGCAGGCGGCCCTCGTTCTCAGCCATTGACTTGGCGGTGATGAGCAAGGCGCGCAGTTCCTCCGGTGCCTTGTTGGTTACAAAGGCTAGGTGGGCGCGGAACATGGCGTGGGTGGTGCGGTCGAGGATCTTCTTGACCTCCTCGTCCTCGATCAACCGCTCAATCTGGTCGAAGCGCTTCAACATGGTGAGAGCCGTGAGGTAATTCTCCAGCAGGCCCTGATAGCTCTTCGCATTGTCCTCGGAGAGCAGGGTCACCACTTCCAGCCATTGTTGCTCCTCCACCAGCCAGCGGATGAAGGGAACCAGTTTCTCCCGCTTTTTGTCCTTAAACTCAGCATAGGCCTTGTTGATGATCTCCTTTTTCCGGTCGGGATAGAGGCGTGACTCCAGCTTCAAGGCGGCCACCAGATGGCCCTCATGCGCCATGGGATGACCTTTGAGACGTTTCACCATCGGGATGGAAATCTCCGAGGCAATGCTCTCGATGCCGATGAGAAATTCGAGGGCCTTCAGGCCGTTGGCGTCGTCATCCTGGGCCAGTTTCCACGCGGAGTGGATGCCGTCGTTGAACTGCGAGGGGATGCCGGACTCCACCTGCACGCGGGCGAGGCGCAGTTGGGATTCCTTGTCGTCCGGATTCTTCTCCGCAAAAGTCCGCATGATGTTCAGCAGCGCGGTGTTTTGCTGTTGTTTGCCATAGATCTCCTCGGCCAGCCTGGACAACGGGATGCTGGAGGGCTCCTCGCGCAGCAATTTTTCGAGTGCTTTTTCCGCGTCCTTGTCCCGGTTGAGATTCTTCAAGGCCCGCACGCGGCGCATCTTGTCCTCCAGTGTCTCCATGCCTTGGTCCTTCAGCTTGTCCAGAAAGTAAAGCGACTGCTCTCTTTTCATGAGGGTGAAGAACTCACTGTTCAACCGGATGGCCTCGACATTGTGCGGGGCCTTGTTGTACGCCTCCTGGGCCTTGAACACCGCGTTGGCGATCTGGCCGTTCTCCATCATGTCCCTCGCCTCCCGTACCATGGTTTCGGCCTGCGAGCTCTCCCAGGAGTCCTGGATCGGCTTCGCATACAGAATGGCCGCGAGGATCAGTGAGATGCAAAAGCTTGTGATGAGAGCTAGGGCGACGTAGCGGGCCAACGGGCTCTGACGATCCTTCGCAGCCACTGAGGGTGGGAAAAGCCACTGCCAAACCTTCACAAATGGCCGAATCAGCACATGCCGGTTCTCCGGCGTGAACTGCCTTGTCGGATCGATGGTCTGGTTGGTCAGCATGGCTTGACTGTGCGGTCATGATATGACTCTGCCCGGACGGCGTCACGTTGAAATTTTGCCGTCCAAGATCTCAAACCACCCGCGGCAGCACCTCGACCACATCCGCCAGCACCCTGCCGGAACCATGACGCAACTCGTTGCAGCGCCCGAAGAGCATCTGGCCGCTCGTGGCCCCGAGCAAATCGGCGAGCCGCTGATCCACGGAAATGCGGAAATAGCCACGCGGATGGCTGGAATGCGGCACGGCATACTGCTCCAAAATGGCTCCAAACGGCACGCGGCCCTCCAAGACGAGCTTTTGCGCCTCCTCAGGCAAGAGATCGAGGTGGATGCCGATGGCACCAAACTCCACCGGCTTGCCATCGCTACGGCGATGCAGCACGCTGGCACGCACCAGGTAGTTCCCGATGCGGGCGCGGGCGGCCACATCCAGGTCGATCTCGCTCGCGTGATACTCGCGCAGGCGGGGCGTCATGTCCTTCTCATGGACCAGCAGGCTTCGTTCCTGCTCGGCGAGCGCCTCAGGCTCCACAAAGGTGACCCGCGGGCGTGTGCTGCCGATGCCATAAAAGAAAATCAAAGGCGCGAGGATGTCCTCATCCTGCCGGACGACGGCGCTTTCAGGTGTAGCGGGCATACTGGCGGTGTTGGGGCAGGAAGAATTCGTGGAGAAGACGGTCCACTTGCAGAAGACCCTCGCGAGTGAGGGAGATGCCGGCCTCGTCGAGTGTGGCAAAACCCTCCTTGGCGAGATAGTCGAGCTGCGCTCCGAAGTGCTTCCGCGGGTCCTCGCCATACTTTTGAATGTAGGGCGCCCACTCCGAGCGGCCGAGCTTGAGCTTCAGGATGAACTCACGCACAAAGCGATCCTCATGCGTCGTCTGGTAGGCGCGGAAGATCGGCAGCCTGCCTGCGTCCACCGCTTGCATGTAAGGACCCACATCGGCCTGGTTTTGATAATGCACCCCGCCGAGGTGGCCGAACGAGGCCACGCCGCAGCTCAGCAGATCCGCCCCATCCCAAAGCGAGTCGCGATAGACGAATTTGATACGTTTCGGGTCCTTCACCACGGTGTAGGCGCTCGTCACGGTGTAGCCCGCCTTTTTGTACTGATCGCAGTCGTAGCTCTCCCAGTCACGCTTCGTCTTCCAGTATGGCACCGGGGGGGTCACCTTGCCTTCTGCCTTCATCTGCTGGTATATCGTGGTGTTGTAGGGCACCTCCATTTGAT
>JBJONJ010000393.1:0-4999 GCA_046051905.1 Verrucomicrobiota bacterium | reverse complement strand
GTCTGCGCGGCAAGACACTCGTCTTCCTCGCCCCGTGCGCGGCCTCCACACTCGTGCGCACCGCCTACGCCTGGGGGGCTCGGAATGTCGAACTCCACGTCGCCCAATCGACCGCACCGGTGGCCGGCGCGAAGGGCATCGTCTTCCCGACCTTCATGCCGGAGACGGCGTGAAGATGGGTCAATCCGCCCAAGAAGGCCCAGGGGACTCGAAGGTCATCGTGCGACCATCGAGCGGATGTTTGAGCGTAAGCATCCGCGCATGCAGGCAGAGCGGTGGAGCGTCCACGGGCAGGGTTTGGGTGTCGCCAGTGCCGCCTTCGGCGGGGTAGGTGGCATCACCTTGGATCGGATGGCCGAGGTGGCGGAGGTGGAGGCGGATTTGATTGGTGCGGCCAGTGAGTGGCCGGGCTTCGAGAAGAGTGGTGCCGTCGGCATCGCGACGTAGCACGCGGAACTGTGTGTGCGCCTCCTGGCCATCGTCGCAAATCTCGCGACCGCCGAGTTTGCCTGCTTCAGCGCTCACAGGGGCATCGCAGGCAAACTCATCCGCCTGCGGATGGCCCTGCACGCGGGCGAGATACACTTTTTCGACCTCGCCACGCTCAAACTGCGGCTGGACGAGGCGGGCAAAGTGTCGCGTCTTGGCAAAGACCACGACGCCAGTGGTGTTCGCGTCGAGGCGGTGAATGGAGCGCGGCATGAGCGGATGCAGCGCGGTGTTGAGGAAATGTTGCAGCGTGTTCCGGCAAAAGCGGCCGCCCTCATGCATCGGGAGCGGCGCGGGCTTGTGCAGCACGAGCAGGGCCTCGTCCTCAAACAACACTTTCACCTCGTCGCTCACCGCAGGCTCCTGCGAGGCCGGTTTGAGATGCCGGTAATGCTCGCCCGCCCGCACGCGATGATCGGGAGCGGCTTGTTCGCCCTCTTTGGTGGTGATGCGTCCGGCGGCAAACACGCGGAGCCATTCCTCGCGGTCGGTGTGCGGCAGGATGTGGCAGATGGCGTCGAGCACCGTCATGCCATCGCAAGCGGCAGGAATATGAAACGGGCGCACATGATCATACGGCACGCTGCCCGGCAACGGCTGCGCGGCACGGCGGATGGCCGCCTCGGTTTCCGCGCGGCGTTTTTCACGCTGCTCTTCATCCGTTTGAAAGCAGTACGGGCAGGAGACATGCGCCACATAACGCGGATCGGCCTGCTCCTCGGCGGTGAGAGGCGTCTGGCAGGCAAAGCACTGCGCGGAAGGAGTTTCCTCCAGGGCGGGATCGACGCCCACTCGCTGGTCAAAGACGAAACACTCACCGTCGTAATGCGCGGGGCCGCATTCCTCGAAATACTTCAGGATGCCGCCATCGAGCTGCCAGATCTGCTCAAAGCCTTCGCGTTCCATGAACGGGGCCGCTTTCTCGCAGCGAATGCCGCCGGTGCAAAAAGTGACGATGGGCTTCTTTTTCCATTCCTCCGGCAGCTTCGCCACCGCAGCGGGGAAATCGCGGAAATGATCCACCTGGGCCGGCACCGCGCCTTTGAAGGTGCCCATCTTCACCTCGTAATCGTTTCGCGTGTCGAAGAGCAGCACCTCGCGGCCTTCATCGAGCCACTTTTTGAGTTCCTGCGGCGGCAGATGCCGGGAGGTGTATTTCGACGGGTCGATGCCATCCACCCCAAAGGCGATGATCTCCTTTTTGATGCGCACCAGCATGCGGCGGAAGGGCTGCTCCTCACTGAGGCTCACCTTCGGAGTGAGATCTTCCAGTCCTGGCAACGAACGAAGCTCCGCCACGAGCATGTCCACCGCCTCGCCCGGTCCGGCGATGAAGAGATTCACGCCCTCGGTGCTCAGCAGGATGGTTCCTTTGAGGTTGAGTTCCTTGCACAGACTCAGCAAACGCTCGCGCAACTCCTTCAGCCCGCTCATGGGGGCGAATTTGTAGGTCGAGATGTTCGTGATCGGCTTGGTCTGGGGCATCGAAATTCAAAACCACACCTTCGCGGCCGGCGCGAGGAAAAATCCCGTGCTGATTCTGCGGTTCGTTCGGCGGTTGATCCGGCCGCCTGATTCCGCTACAGCCTTCCCCCATGCTCGAAGCTCTCAACGTCCGCCTCGAAGTGCCCGGCCCGGGCGACACGGAAGAAAACGACACGCTGCGTCTGCTGGACGACGTGAGCTTCACCGTGCCGCCGGAGCATCTGCTGGCCATTGTAGGGCCTTCCGGTTGCGGGAAGACAACGCTGCTCAAAGTGATCACCGGCATCCTGGAGCAGTCCGAGGGCGAACTGAAGTGGGATGGGATGGATCTGAAGGATGAGGAGGACCTGCATCCCGGCGATCTCGGCTATGTGCCGCAGTTCAGCGTGGCCTATGATCTGCTCACCGTGGAGGAAAGCATCGCCAGTGCCATGGCGCTGCGCACGCAGCTCGCGCACACGGAAGAATTCATCCCGGCGCTCGACTACATCCTGGAGGTCACCGGTTTGACGGATCTCGCCGACCGGCGCGTGAAGGTGCTCTCCGGCGGTCAAAAGCGCCGCCTCGGCCTGGCACTGGAGCTGGTCACTGATCCCTGCCTGCTGCTGTGCGATGAGGTGACGAGCGGTCTCGATCCAAAGAGCGAGGCGGAGATCACCAAGCTGCTCCACAAGCTCTCCCGCGGCCATCCGAAGCGTGTCGTCATCAATGTGACGCACAGCCTCGCGAGCCTGGGCGACTATGACAGCGTGATGGTGATGTATCAGGGCCGGCTGATCTATCACGGGCCGCCAAAGGCGCTCACGCATTACTTCGGCGTGGAGCACCCGGAGGATGTCTATCGCTGCCTCGGCGACCGTCCAGCGCAGGAGTGGGCGGACTCTTGGAACCGCAAACGCGAGAGCTATTACCAGCAGTTTGGTTTTGAAGCGAAGGTGAAGGCACCGGAGGCCGCGGAGGAGCCCGAAGAACCGGAGGAGGACATCATTCCTCATCACGAATTTCCAGCCATCGAGCTGCCGGCGGTCACCACGCAGCTTTTCGAGCTCCTGCGGCGCCGCTGGACCATTTTCCGCCGGGACAAATCGCAGGTGTGGCTGCATCTCGCCATGCTGGTTGGCTTTCCGCTGCTCGTGGCCATCTTTGCGCTCGATGGCATCAAGCCGCTGCGAGCGCTCTCGACCTACCAGGATCAAAACATCGGCATCGAGCTGGCGAAGCGGGCGCAGCATCAGATCGAGCAACTCAACGCCGGCAGCCTCGTGAGCGGCCTCATCATGCTCCAGGTGGTGCTCGTCACGCTGATGGCGAGCAACAATGCCGCGCGCGAGATCGCCTCCGAACGGCTCATTTTGGAACGTGAGAAGCTCGGTGGTCTCAGTCCGCTCGCTTACGTGGGCAGCAAGGTCATCTTCCTCGGCGTCTTCGTGCTGGCGCAGAGTTTATGGATGGGACTTTTCGTCGAAATGATCACCGGCGGGCTGCCAGGTGATCTTGTCATCAAGCTCGCACTGCTCGTGCTGGCCTCTGCGGCCATGACGAGCGTGTGCCTCGGCATCTCCGCCACCAGCCGCACGCCGGAAAAAGCCACCATTTTGAGCATCTACCTCGTCGGCTTCCAGCTTCCGCTTTCCGGTGCGGTGCTCACGTTGCCCGACTGGTTGGAAAACTGGGTGCAGCCGCTCATCGCCGCCTTCTGGAGCTGGAGCGGCAGCCTCACCAGCATGCGCAGCACGGCCTTTTACGATGCCGTGAAGCAAGTGACCGCCACCGACCTCGTCGCGCCGACCATCGCGGGCTTTGTGCTTCTTGTGCATGTCCTCATCGGCCTGAGCATGAGCCTCGTGGGCGTGCAGAAGAGCCAGTGGGAGTAGCCTTGGAAAGTCACGGGACTTCGCTCTCGTCCGCCACCTTCATGCCGGGCAGTTCCTTCGCCTTGTCCGCATAACGGTCAAAGCGATTCGAGAGGATGAGCAGCGTGGGTGCCCACAGGCCCACGAAGATGCCGAAACGCTCCGCATGCGCCTGCTCCTCCGGTGTTTCGCCGTTTTGAATCCACCAGATCCAGATGGAGAGGAGGATGCTGAACATGCCTGCTTGGAAGCAGATGGTGCTGAGCGTGCGGCAGATGGAGGAATTCATGACAGCGGAGTGTGCCATGCACCACGGCACGCATGCAAGCCTGCTGACGAGCCGTCACAAGGCTGGCTCACCAAATCACAGGCTAGACGCACCGCAGCGTCATGACTCACCACGACCACTGAAGGCCAAAACGGCCAGCGAGGGCGAGGAGGTCATCGCGCATGCTCCACTCATCGGCGCGGGCTTCCATGTCCGCTGGATGGCGGTGGCTGGCGCCTTTGAGGGCCATGCAGCCGGTGTTGTCACCGATCTGGCGAATGGCTTCGATCTCTTCGGCGCTGAGGCACTGCTCCGGCAGCGCGGCGAGATCGTCGAGCTTGCTCTCAATGGTGCGAGAACCTTCGCCATGCTCCTGAATGAGCGTGGGGACCACGCTTTTCACGGCGGTGTTGCCCAGCGTCCACAGGCACGCGAGTTGCAGCATGCTGAGGCCATGCTTTTGAGCAAAGGGGCGCACTTTTTCGAGTTTTTCGACGCCGTGCTCGATCCAGTCGCCCGGACGATGTGTGCGATGATCGCCATCGCGGAACTTGTGACCGGGCTTCACGTCGTCATGGAAGAGACCGCCGTAATCGACCACGCGGGCCATGATATCGACCTTGTTCTTGTCCGCGGCGGCGAGCACGTGCTGGCCGGGCCAAGGCTCGAAGGGATTCAAAATGATCATCGCCCAGTCCATGCGGTCGCCGTAGCGCTCGAAGCACTCGATCATGTCGAGCGTGAAGCCGTTCGCGGGTCCGGGGGCGATGCCGAGGCGGTCGGTGAGACCTTCCGTTTTCAGCGTGGTGAAGGCATCCCACACCTTTTCGCTGGTGTAGCTGATGCTGTCCGGATTGTGCAGCATGAGGAGGTCGAACTTGGAAGTCTGGCAACGCTCGAGGCT
>JBJONJ010000392.1:0-2773 GCA_046051905.1 Verrucomicrobiota bacterium | reverse complement strand
CGCCGCCGATCTCGCATCAAAGTATCAAACCGCCGTGCTCGTCAAAGGCGGTCACCTCATCGGCGATGCCGCCGCGGATGTGCTCGTGACCGCTGGAGGCGCTTCATGGCACGAAACCGCCCGAACACCCGGCGTCCACACCCACGGCACCGGCTGCACCTACTCCTCGGCCATCGCCGCCGGCCTCGCTCGCGGCCTCGAACTCGTCAGCGCCGTCGCGAGCGCCAAAAACTACGTCAGCCGGGCCATCGCGCAGCATTTCCGCTGGGGCGAGGCACTCGATGCGCTGAACCATTTTCCGGCAGACAGCGCGTGATGGTCTTTTTACTTGTCGCGGGCTTTCCCATCATGGCACCATCGTGACATGAAAAAGCTGCTTTTTCTCTCATTCGCCCTGATCGCCGCCACGCAAGCTCAGGAGGCATCCAAAGCCGATCCATGGCCGGTCAAAGTGTATCGCTATCCCGATGAAGGCCTGCTCGGCGGCTACATTTCGAGCGAGCACGGCCAACTCCGCGCCCCGGCGATGCCTGCTGCGGATGCGAAGGACGCGGCGATCACCGATTTCATCAAACGCTCCCACTTTGCCTTCCGCTCCCGTTTGATCGCGGAAGGCATCACGCTGCCCGCGGGCTCGCTGGCCGCGGTGGATCCGGTGAACCAGACGCTGGCCATCCGCACCACACCCGCGATGCATGAGCGCATCGCTGCCATCGCCACCCGGCTGGAACGCAACTTGGCAAAGAACGTCCATTTCACCGTCGAGATCATCGAGGCCGAAGCCTCCGCCGTGCGCGACGCGATGAAAAAGGCTGTGAAAGCGGATCACCGCCCGGTGTGGGAGGCTCTCGATGCGCTCGTGGCCACCAACAAGGCCGTCGTGATCACCAGCCAGCGTCTCGAAACCAAGGGCGGCACCCGTTCCACTGTCGAGAGCGGCGAGGAGCGCTACTACACCACTGAGATGACGCTTGATGAGAGCACTCGCTCGACCACCGCCATGGAATCCCGCCGTGCGGGCACCATCCTGGAGATCGAGCCGACCATCGGCCCGGACGGCGTCACGATGGAGGTCAATGTCAGCCTGGAGCATCATCACGGCCAGCCGGTGGATCGCTGGGATGTCATCAACACCAGCGGTGAAAAGGCCGTCGAGTCTCCGCTCATCGATTTTCAGGTCGCCCATCCCGTGACGGGCTTCACGATGCTCAGCGGCATGACTAAGACACTCGGCCTCTGGCAGCCCGCCACCTCGCCGAAAGGTGAAAAATTCCAAATCGCCTTCCTCACCGCGCACATTGTCACCTTGCTGCCTGCGCTCGACACGCGGATCGAGCAGCTTCTTCGCTCGCATGGCGAAAAAGTCGAAAAGACACCCGCCGCGCCGCCCGCGGAGCCGGAAGGCGCACCGAAAGGCATCCTCACGCGCACCTTTTTCGTCTCCGAGGATCTGCTGACCATGGACGATCCGCCTCCAGCGAGTGCTGCGGACCCATTTGCAGCCGCACCCGCCGCCGCGGCACCAGCGCCTGAGCCCAGGCTCACTGTGCGCCTCACGGCGATGGATATCCTGAAGTCCAAAGGCATCCCTTTCCCCGAAGGCTCCGCCGCCACCTACACCGCCAGCACAGGCGAACTGCTCGTGCGCAACACCGCGGAGAACATGCGTCTCATTGAGGAGCTCATCACCAGCCGCCGTCACTACGCAGCCCGCACGCTCACCACCACACTTCATCTCATTGAAGCCGATGCGGTCACGCTGCGCCAGATCGAGCGGCAGACCGCTGCCATCACCGATCACGGCGCGGCTTGGAAAGTCATCGAGCAGGCGGTGGCCGAAGGCCGCGCTCGCATCCTCCAGAGCGTTTTCAGCGAGGGAAAGGGAGGCCTGCGCAGCACTTTCTCAAATGGCAGCGAGTACATGTTTTCCATCGGCACCGATGGATCTGCCGGCACGGTCGTCGGCCACAACGCGCCCGATTCAAAGGAAGGTGAAAAGACCGTGCAGGTGAGCCAGCTCAGCGTGGTCGAGGACTCGCCGCCGCGCTTCAGCTCCTCGGTGGAGATGCGGAAAGTGGGCCTTGAGTTTGAATACGAGCCCACCATCAGCCCGGACGGCAGGCTCATTGAGATGAACTACCATCTCACCTACGACTACGCGCCGCCCTCGCTGATCGCGACCCCGGCACCGAAGGACGACAAGCTCATCCGCCCGCTCGACCGCCGTCATCGCTTCCATCAGGCCAACCTCACCTCCGGCACCACGATGGCACACGGCACCCAGCGCCTGCTCGGCATCTGGAAACCCGAGGGCAAGCCCGAGTTCGACGACGGCTCTAAGCTCCAAGCAGCTTTCCTGCGCGTCGATATTGTGCCAGTCGAGCGGTGAGGGCCAGGTGAGGACATTCTTCAGACGGAGGGAGATTTTCCTGCTGGCGGGAGCCAAGGGCTCAGTGCTTAGTGCTCAGTCATTCCATTCGCCCATCAGTGGGCACTGAGAACCGAGCACTTTATCCCCATGTCGCTTCGCACCGCCCTCTGCACCCTCCTCCTCGCTTCTACCGCTCTCGCGGCAGAAACGAAGGCGCCGGACATCACGCAGAACGGCATCCAGACCGCTTTTCGCGTGCTTCAGCGGGAGTACATCCGCCGTGGCGATCTCACTTTGGACGAGTTGAACCGCGCCGCGTTGCATGGGCTGCTTGAGCGCCTGCAATTCGGCGCGGAACTTGTGGCCCGCACAGACGATGCGAAGCAGGCGGATGCGGGCGGT
>JBJONJ010000391.1:0-3036 GCA_046051905.1 Verrucomicrobiota bacterium | reverse complement strand
CATGGGGGGGAGGCCGGGCCAGTAGTTCGGCCAGCCGTCCATGTCCTGCTGGTGGGAGGCTTGGACGAACTGGAGCTTGCCCAGCTTACCCTCGTCGAGTTGCTGCTTCATGAAGAGATACTCGCGGGCATAGACCACGGTCTCCATCATCATATAAGAAAGGCCCGTCTTTTTGACCAGTTCGACGATCTTTTTGCAGTCAGCGATGCTGGTGGCCATCGGGACGGTGCAGGCGACATGTTTCCCGGCCTTCAGCGCCGCGATGCTCATCCACCCGTGGTCAGGGATGGGAGAATTGATATGCACGGCGTCCACATTCGGGTCTTTGAGCAACTCTTTGAAGTCCGCGTAGCGCTTTTCCACACCGAAGGCATCTCCGATGGCCGTCAGCTTCTTGGGATCGCGCTGGCAGATCGCGTAGCAATTGGTCAGGGGGTGGCGCTGCCAGATGGGGATGAATTCCGCCCCGAAACCGAGGCCGACGACGGCGATGTTGATCTTTTTCGACATAGACACTGTGTCTTTGCCAAATCGCGCCTCCTTTGGGAAGGACAAACTTTGGGCCAAATCAGCCTTCGAGCGCCTTCCGGCGCAATTTGAGATTTCAAATTTGAAATTTTCAAATCCTGCAGCCACCGGCTGCAGATGCTCACCGCCGACTTCGACTACCATCTCCCGCCGGAACTCATCGCCAGCGAACCGCTCGCCGACCGCTCTGCGTCCCGTATGATGGTCATCCATCGCTCCACCGGGCAACTTGAGCACCGCAGCTTCCGCGAGATCGCCCAATTCCTCGTCCCCGGCGACCTCCTCGTGCTCAACAACACCCGCGTCGTGCCTGCCCGCTTCTTCACCGAGGCCGGCCACGAGGTGCTGCGCATCAAAGCCCTCACACCCACCCGCTGGCAGTGCATGGTGAAACCGGGCAAAAAGTTCCGCATCGGCCACGAGCACCGGATCGGTGCCGCCACGGGCCGCGTGGTCGAAATCCGCGCCGAAAACGGCGACCGCATCCTCGAATGGGATCAAATCGTGGATGAGCGCGCCCACGGCCACCTTGCCCTGCCTCATTACATGGGCCGACGACCGCCCCAGCGACCGCGAACGCTACCAGACGGTCTTTTCCGCTCGCGAAAAAGAGGGCTCCATCGCCGCCCCCACCGCCGGCCTGCATTTCACGCCGGAAATCCTCACTCCCCTTCCCCATGCCTTTGCCACGCTGCATGTCGGAGTCGGCACCTTTCAGCCGGTGAAGGCCGAGAAGGTCACCGATCATGTGATGCACCACGAGGAATACGAGGTCAGCACCGAAACGGCCGCACGCATCGAAGCCGCGAAGCGCGTCATCTGCGTGGGCACCACTTCGTTACGCACCTTGGAATCCGTCGCCGCGGCTCACGATGGCAAAATCGTGCCTGCTCATGGCTCGACCGGCATCTTCATCTACCCAGGCTTCCAGTTTCGCATCGCCGGAGCTTTGCTGACGAACTTCCACCTGCCCAAATCGACCCTGATGATGCTTGTCAGCGCCTTCGCGGGTCGCGACCTCATTTTCAGAGCCTACGAGGAAGCCATCCGGGAAAAATACCGCTTCTACAGCTATGGGGACTGCATGCTAATCCTATGATGGCTCAGAGGCCGGCCGCGGGTGGATCCAGCAACGGTTTCAGCTGGCGATATTGGTCACGGTCATGCTTCAGCGCATCGAGGAGCTCCGCCTCACTGACTCCGCCACGAAGAGAAAACCCGCTCCATGAAATGCCCGTTGGTGGCAGGCTTGATGGTCGATCCCCGAGAAGACTGATCGCCTGATCGCAGACCGCTTGAGCCTCCAGAAACCGCGAGACAGCGGCTAGGGCCGCTGCTTGGGAGCGCAACAAAGCAGCACTGGAGCCACGAACCGCCTCGGGGCAGGCTTCGATCACTTCGATTGCCCGCCGGGCATTTCTCACCGCCTCATTTGGAGAGGTGGCGAGCATCCAGGCATAGGGTGCAGCGATCTCTCCATTGGCAGGCTGGAGGAGGTGGGCGGCTTCAAAATGCAGCAGCGCCTGAGAGTTCTGACCGTGAGCCCGCAGCAGACGGGCAAGGTTGTAATGAGCGGCAGCCAGGCCGGGATCACGGTCCACCGCCTGTTGATAGCGGGCCTGGGCCTCGTCCACTCGCCCGGCCTCCGCCAGAGCGGCACCGAGCAGGTTGTAAGCCAGGGCGAGATCCGGCTCATGCCGTGTGGCCAGCCCGCCATGGTGCAGCGCCTCATCGATCTGCCGCTTTTGCAGGAAGGCCAGGCAGAGGTTCGCATGCGCCAGGCCTGACTCGGGTCGGATGGCGAGGACTTGCCGTAATTCGACGATGGCATCGTCCACCCGCCCTTTCTGCAGTAAGGCGGAGCCCAGCATGATACGCGGCAGCACGCCGTTGGCACCCAACGCGACACATCGTTGGAAGTGTGACAGAGCCTCGTCTGCCTGGCCTTGTTTCAGCAGCAGCATGCCCAGTTGGTTGTGGGCTTGGGGATTCTTTTCGTAAATCGCCAGCGCCCGCCGGGTTGTCTCGATGGCCTCCTCTGTCCGTCCCGTCTGGTCCAGGATGCTGCCGAGATTCAGAAGAGAAGCGATGTCCCTTGGGTGAAGAACAAGCGCCCGTCGAACATGCATGGCCGCATTGGGCAGATCCCCTTTTTGCAGAAACTCATAACTCAGATTGCAGCAGGCGATCCAGCATTGCGGATTGTTCGCCAGCGTATGCCGCCAGAGAACGAAGGAATTTTCAAACAACCGCGAGTGATGCCAGGACAGGAGGCTCAGCACCGCGATGAGCAGTGTGCCGGAGATGGCCACCACCCAGCGCTTCCAGCGGGCAGTCAGGGCGGCGAGTCCTGCCGCGAAGAGAGCCAGTGGGGCCATGCTGGCGAGGTATTGGAAATGATCTCCCACAAACGAATACCGTAGGAAGAAATGATCAACTAGGCCAAGCACTGGCAGCAGCAGCACCACAAACAACGCCAGGAACATGAAACCTGCCCGCCAACGAGCC
>JBJONJ010000390.1:0-4684 GCA_046051905.1 Verrucomicrobiota bacterium | reverse complement strand
GTGGCGCAGGCGCCTTGGCCATCGGCACAAAGCTTTCGTCGATCTTGGTGTTCCGCTCGTCCTTCGGCAGCTCGGTAAAAACACGCAGCGACTCCGGTTCGAGGCGTCTTTTCGCGCCTTCGTCGATGACCTGCATGGAGTCGGCTCCTTTGAGATGGCGCTCCATCCAATGAAAAGCGCCCATGTTCAGTGGCTGCAAATCTTTGTGCGGTCCCTCGGCGACTTGCAGGCCTAGATTTCCCTCCACACCGAGCATCTCATACACTCGACGCACGTCTTGGTAGAGGCGGAAAACGCCGTCGATGGGGAAGATCGTGTCCTTATCCGTGTTCACCACCAGCAGCGGACGTGGCGCGGCCAGGGCCACGAGGCGTGAAAAGTCCCAGCGGTAGGTGTTCACGAAAAACATGCAGTCGCAGTGGCCCTCGACGCAGCCGTCGATCACCTGGTTTTGCAGATCAGTCACGCCCGCCGTGGGGGCGCTGGCCTTGATGCGTTCGTCCAGCGCCGTGATCCACCACGAGTAGGCCCCGCCGCCGCTGCGGCCGGTGACGCCGAATTTTGTCTTATCCACCTCGCTTCGCGTTTCGAGGTAATCCAGCGCCCGCATGCAGCTCCACGCTTCCAGTCCGGCGGGCGTGTAGCCACGCGAATACCACCACCAGCGCCCCTTGCTGTAGGTGCCATGATGCTCGCCGCGAATCTCACCGAGCTGCACCGTATCGATGATCAGGCAAGCATAGCCGTGACGGGCAAACCAGGCACCGTGATGCTCGTAGCCCGTTTTGTTTCCGAAGCTGATGCTGTCCTTCACCTTCAGCGCATGGCCGCACACATACAAAATGGTCGGCAGCGGCTTCTCCACCTTCTCCGGCAGGTACAGATTCGCCGTCACATACAGGCCGGGCATGGATTGGAAGTGCAGTTTTTCCACGAGGTAGCCCTCGCCCTTCACCTCGCCGGTTTTCACGGCTTTCAAAGCCGTGCGCTCCGGCATCGGATCGAGCCCCAGCATCTCCGCGAGTTGGCGGCGATACTCCGGCGCTTTGTTTTTCCAATCGTCTGCGTCTTTGACATCCGCCAGGCCACCGCTTTGCGCCTGCTGCCGCGTCTCGCTGGCGAAGTAAGCGTTCAGCATGCGGTTCCCCGGTGTGTCCGGCGTCTTCTCCGGGTAGGGCGACTTCGCGCTGAGCAAGGGAACGGCTGAGACAAACAGAAGGGCAGAGAGCGTGAATCGCATGGTGAAACTCAAACGGGCCGCACGAAGGACTTTTGCCTTCGCAAAATCTCGGCAACAAATGCCTTGCATCCCAAGTGAACCGGCTATTATCCGCGCCCCTGCAAAACGCAGACCCTGCTCGGGTGGCGGAATTGGTATACGCGCAAGACTAAGGATCTTGTGCCGAAAGGCTTAAGGGTTCGAGTCCCTTCCCGAGCACCACTACTCTTCACGGAGGGTGGTCCATGGTCGCGAAAGATGCCCTTCAGATGACCGAGCCGGAACTTCCTTCGCTGTTTACCGACACACCACGACGCTGGACGGTGGCCGGAAAGCTCCAAGCGGCATCGGAAAGCCCGGCAGCCCCTCGACCCAAGCCACCTGTCACCGACGGGCTGGCCTTGTTTGAATCCGCGGCGCCTGCCGAAGATGGCTATGCGCAATGGAAAGCGGCCGTGGCTGATGAAAAAGCCGCACAAGCCGAGGCTCGAAAAGCCGAGGAACTGCCTGAGCAAGGTGGCGAGGATGGTTTTGCCCGATGGAAGGCCGACATGGACACAGCAAGGCGGGCGTTTGAGCACCGATGGGGCGTTCCGCTGGGCAAACGCGTGCGCTTGCAACTCCGCGGCGAACCCCGTGAACGCGAGGGGCTGCTGCGAGCGCTCGAAGAGCAAGGCTCGAGCACGCTGCGATTGAGCCTCGATGGCCATGTCTTTGCGATGACGCAGATCGAGAGCGTGTCGCGACTATGAAGTGGCTTCTTCGGCGATTGGTTCGTCTGCAGGCTTTGCTTTGAGCTTGCGGGCCTTGGGCTCCTTGGGCGGCGCGGAGGAGAACTCCTTGCGCAGATGGCTCGGTAGGATGCCGAGCGCCTCGCGATACTTCGCGATGGTGCGGCGGGCGACCTTGATGCCCTGCTTGTCGAGAAGGGCGGCGAGCTTGTCATCGCTGAGCGGCTTGTGCTTGGCCTCCTGTTTGATGAGCTCGGAGATGGCGTTTTTCACGCTTGTGTTGCTCATGTCCTCGCCGGACTCGGTTTTCACGCCGTGGGTGAAGAAGTATTTGAGCTCAAAGACGCCGTGCGGCGTGGCGATGTATTTCCCTGCGATGGCGCGGCTGACGGTGGTCTCGTGCACGCCGACATCCGCGGCCACGGTGGCCATGTTGAGCGATTTGAGATGGCCGAGGCCCTTGTCGAGGAAGTCGCGCTGATGCCGCAGGATCTCGGTGGCGATCTTGTGGATGGTCTGCTGGCGCTGGTGGATGCAGCGGATGAGGAATTTGCCGCCGCGGATCTTGTCGCGCACATAATCACGCACCTCGCCGGTGCTTTGAGACTGGCTGAGGAGGTCCTTGTAGGTGTTGCTGATGCGCAGGCGGGGAAGGTCGTCGTTCGTCATGACGGCCACCCACTCGCCGGCCTGTCGCTCGACGATGACATCGGGGCTGACGTAGTTGTTGTCGGAGACGGCAAAGCGCTGCGCAGGCCGCGGGTCGAGCGTGCCGATGAGATCAGCGGCGCGGGAGATCTGCTCCACCGGTACGCCGAGCTTCCGGGCAATGACGGGGTAGCGCTTGTTGGCGAGGTCGTCGAGATGCTGGTCAAGCACCCGCCATGGCAGCGTGCCTTTTTTACCAAGGCGCTCGAGCTGGACCATGAGGCACTCTCGCAAGTCCTCCGAACCGACGCCGACGGGGTCAAAACTCTGCAGCAGGCGCTTGGCCTCGCGCAGCTCATCGATGGGAATGGCTTGCTGGAGGCTGATGTCGTCGATGCGTGCGTTCAGGAAGCCGCGATCGTCGAGATTGCCGATGAGATACTCGACATGGCCGGCGATGCGCTCGTTTTTCACATCAGCGGTGTGGAGCTGCGAGACGAGGTGCTCCTGAAGCGTGGTGGGTGCCACGATGGAGTCCATCATGAACTGCCAGCGCTCCTGGTCATCGCTGCGGCGGGCAGCGGACTGCTGGCGGCTCTGCTGCCAGTATTCACGCCACTCCTCGTCCATCTGCGTGAGCTGGGAAATATCGTCCTCGCCACCGCCGCGATCATCGGGATCATCGGGGATGGCATCCTCGAGCGAGGTCTCAGGCGCCTCCAGCTCGAGCACAGGATTCACCTCGATCTCCTGCTGGATGATCTGGCGCAGCTCCAGCGTGGGAGCTTGCAGAATCTGCAAGCTCTGCTGCATCTGAGGCCCGATGGCGAGCTTCTGTGTCTGTATCTGCTGGAATCCTTGACTGGCCATGGTTGGTGGGGCGGCCAGCACCCAAACACCAGCCGCATCTCCTCCTCAAGCAAAGCGCAGGCCAGAAGCCAGATTTTTTCCTGATTCAGAAAAAAATCGGAGCATGGCATGCCAAGATTCGCTCTGAATCCGCCCAGAGCATGGAGTGGGGGGGATGCTGGAGTGATGTATTTCCCATCACTCCACGACTCCATTGCTCCGCCCCCCATGTCTTACGGCACCTCGAAGACCTTCTGCGTCGTCGGATCGAGCGCGAGCGAGCCGCTGTCGAGGCCGGTGATGTCGAGTTCTTTGTAAGGTGGATAGGGGCTGATGACGCGGCCGGGCTTGCCGGTCTTCTTACCTTTCAAAAACGAACCGGAATTGCTCGACGAAGGGAAACTGGCTGGAGGCTCCTCTTTGGGCTTTGAGGTCTCGGAACGGCGGGTGGTCACGACTTCCGGTTCTTTCGGCTGGGGAGGCGGAGGAGGCTCGGTTTTGGGTTTCGGCGTACTCTTCGGGGTCGATTTGGTGGACTTGGGCTTGGACTCCTGGATCTTCGGCGGCGTGTATTTATTCTTCGACGAGCTTTTGGAGGTCGAAGGAGGGAGGGTGGTCTTCGTCACCGGCGGTTGCTGGGGCGGATAGCTGTAACGAGGAGCCTGCGGCTGGGCGGTGGAGGCAGGCGGCGGCGTCTGATAACGCGGCTGCTGGGGATAGGCCGGTGGCTGCTGCTGATAGTAGCCACCACTGGGTGGTGGAGCTGAATACTGGCGCGGCTGCGCCTGGCCGTAGCCGTAGTTTGGCGCAGGCTGTGAATAACCACCATAAGGTTGCTGCTCTCCATAAAAGGTGCGGCGCACCCACTGGCCTACTTTCTGCCCGATTTTCGGGATCACATCGAGCGGGTTCTCACGCTGGGCGGGAGGCTGCTGGTAGTTGTAGTAGTTCGGCGGCGGCTGGGTGTAGCGTGGGGGCTGCTGGTATCCCTGCTGCGCGGAGGCCGTGCTGCTCAAGACGAGAACGAGGCCCAAAAAGCGGGCGGCACGGCCGGGAGAAGGCATTGGGTTCATAATTATTTAGTGTTTCTTAAGTTTCTAACAACTTCAAGCTGGATTTTGGCGGCGTTAGCGGCCGTCTCATCGCGCATGAGACATGGACGAGGAGCGTCAGGATTTGTTCAGGCCATGGGCAAAAACGCCAAAAGGGTCAATGAAGTCATCGCTGACCTCATTGA
>JBJONJ010000389.1:0-5013 GCA_046051905.1 Verrucomicrobiota bacterium | reverse complement strand
CGCCAACCGAGAAGACGACCTGCCAGAGCACCACAGTGAGGAAGAGCGGATGCACCACGCCCTGCCAGTCAAAGTAGCCGCGGATGACCCACTGGCCGAGCGGGCCATCGGCGAGGCCTTGGAAGACCGACTGAGGCAGGGCGAGGAAGATGAATGAAGCCGCGGTGATGAAGCCGCCAAAGATCACCATCGGATAGGCGGGGATCTTCCGAGTCATAATGCCCGCGATGGGTGCGAGGATGAGGATGAGCACGCTATTCACCGCATTCGCACGTCCGGCA
Source organism: Verrucomicrobiota bacterium (assembly GCA_046051905.1). Lineage (GTDB taxonomy): Bacteria > Verrucomicrobiota > Verrucomicrobiia > Verrucomicrobiales > Verrucomicrobiaceae > Prosthecobacter. Next base: position 4,732 of record JBJONJ010000389.1, on the reverse strand, counting down.
CGTTTGCCGCCTTCCACGCCGAGTTCGCGTTCGAGAAAGGTAGGCAGCACGCCGTCCATGATGCTGAAGACAATCTTGAGCAGTCCGATGATGGCGAGGAAAACGAGAAGCCGATGAAAGCCCGGGTGCCGCAGGAGCATCATGAACAGCCGGGCCGACTCTTTGACGGCGCTGCCGACAGTGAGATTCCGCATGGGGGTGTTCTCGGCGCCGAGACCGCGCTCGCGGAGCAGCAGGAGCAGCGGCAGCATGAAAAGCTCGATGCCGCCGCTCACGGCAAAGAGCACCTTCTGGGTGCTGTATTCGCCGCCCAGGACATGAATCATGGAGCCACCTCCGCCGCCTTGCTTGATACCGTCAAAGATGAAGTAGCCGGCCATGAAGCCGAGGTTTAACAGCGCATAGAAAACGGAGAAGGCCACGCTGCGCTGCTCCGCGGTGCTGAATTTGCGTGTCGCTGCCACGAGCACGGGCGTGCAAAGGGCCTCGCCCACGGCCACGGGGATGAGACCGGCTGTGAGAGCCAGCCACGGATTCGACACGGAGATCATGATGACACGTGCCGTCACGGCCAGCGTCACGCCGATGGCAAGCGTGCGCCGCAGGCCGATCGCGTCTGTGATCGACCCTGCCAGCAGCGTGCAGCCCGACATCATGAGACCCAGCAGCAGGTAGCCAAACTGCGCGTCCGTGTCGCTCATACCGCAGTCCTTCATGAGATAGGACACCATCACCACCATCATGATTTTGTAGCCGGTGACACTGAGGAGCTTCAGCCCAAACGTCACCCACAGTCCGGCAGGAGCGCCACGCAGATTCGCGATGGCATACAAGCCGATGCCAAAGGTGGCTCCGCCGATGACCCAGCCGGCCACGATGCCGAGGCTGAGTTTCGCCATGGCCATCCAGCCCACGGCCCAGCAGAACAGGGCGAGAACGCTTCCGCGAAGGGCGAGTGGCAGGAACGATGGCGCTGCGGGTGAAGAGTCTGACATGAAGAGAGGGAGCCAGCTTTGCTCCAATGGTCAAGCAGTCACGTCACTGCATTTCACCGTGATTCAGATCGTGAAGGGCACTTGGATGCTCACGACGAGGCCACCACCCTCGCGATTTCGCGCTGTTACGGTGCCGCCGCAGGCTTCGATGCAGCGTTTGGTGATGGCGAGGCCGAGGCCGCTGCCGCCGGTGGTGCGACCGCGGGCGGCTTCGGGCCGGTAGAAGGGTTCAAAGAGGCGCGAAAGGGCCTCTTCGGGCACGCCGGGGCCGCGGTCGGCGATTTCGATGGTGACGCGGCCATTCTCGGCTTTGGCGGTGATTTCGAGGTCTTTGGCGTAGCGGATGGCGTTGCGCACGACGTTGCCAATGCCGCGATCGAGGGCGTTTCGGAGGCTGTGGAGCTTCAAATCGCCGATTTCGAGTTTGATGCCGTTTTCGGGGGCTTCGCGGGCGAGGATGTTTTGGAGCAATTCGCGCAAATCGAGGTCTTCGGGCGTTTCGCGGTCGGGGATGGTTTCCGCCTTCGAGAAGGCGAGCACCTCTTCGACGAGTTTGGCCATGTGCTGGAGTTCGCGGTCGAGTTTTTGCAGGTAGGTGGCCTGATCGGGCGTGCTGCGCTGCTCCACCACGCCGAGCGCCATCTGCATTCTCGCGATGGGGCTGCAAAGCTCATGCGCGACATCGGCGGTGATGCGTTTTTGCTCGCGCATGTAGTCGCCGAGCTGCGCGGCCATGGTGTTCACGGAGGTGGAGAGCTCGCCAAGCTCATCGCTGCGTTGCTTTTCGATGCGCTCGTCGAATTTGCCATGCGCGATGCGGCCGGCGGCATGGTTGAGCGTGCCGATGAAGCCGGTGATGCCGCGCACGAAGGGCATCCAGAGCAGCGCCGAAAGCACGAGCGCCGCGGCGGCGAGTGCGAGCCAGGGCCAGAGATCGAAGAAAAGGCCGCCACCGCTGATGCTGTCTGAAACCATGACGAGGGTGAGCGGATGCCCGCCCTGCGGCACGAGGTCGAGATGCACGCCAGCCCAGTAGCGGGCAGGTTTGCCAGCGCGGAGCATGAAGCGCGGCTTCGGCGGTGCATCGGCGGGGCGTTTGGAGACGGGGCCGTGCTGGCGGCGGTTGAGTTGCTCGCCCGGCGGACGGCGGTCGATGAGCCTGGGCATGACCTCGGCGGGCGGGGTGATGTTTTTGCCAAAGACCTGCTGACCCTGGTTGTTGAAGAGGCCGAAGGTGACGCCGTGTTTTTGATCGTAGTCGCTCAAACGAGCGGGCCATTCGCTTTCAGCGAGGCGGGAGAATTCGAAGGTCACGCTCTCGCCGATGGCGGAGATGCGATCACCTGGTTCGCCGGAGAGCATCCAGTCGAGACCGAGGCGGAACTGTGCTTTGAGGAAGAAAAAGAAGAGCAACGCCAGCACGGCGAGGTTCAGGGCGAACCACGAGAGGATCTTGCCGTAAAGCGGTAGGCGCACGCGGCTCATCGGGAGGGAGTCACGAGTTGATAGCCATAACCACGCACGGTTTTGATGAAGCGCGGCTCCTTCGGGTCATCGCCGAGTTTTTTGCGCAGCGTGGAGATGTGCATGTCGATGGCGCGGTCAAAGACATCCCATTCGCGGTCGGCGACCTCCTCAATGAGCTGCTCGCGCGTTTTGACGCGGCCATGGGCCTTCGCGAGTGACAAAAGGAGGCCAAATTCGGCCGGTGTGAGCTGCAAGGCCTCGGCACCGAGGACGACGGCGTGTGTTTCGGGATTGATACGCAGTTCGCCGATGACGAGTTCTTTGACGGGGGCTTGTGGGGCGGTTTCCGCGATCCAGCCGGTGCGGCGAAGCAAGGCGCGGAGGCGGGCGAGCAGTTCGCGAGAGGAAAACGTCTTCGGCAGGTAGTCGTCGGCACCGAGTTCGAGGCCGACGATGCGGTCCACCTCCTCGCCGCGGCCGGTGAGCATCATGACGGGCACCTTCGATTTGGCACGGATGCGACGGAGCACCTCAAAGCCATCGCAGCCGGGCATCATGACATCGAGGATGATGGCCGACCAGGCCTCGGAGGTGGCGCGGTCGGCTCCGTGCTCGCCATCGTGCTCCATTTCGACCTCGAAACCCATGGGCTTGAGGTAGTCGGCCACGAGCTGACAGAGCTCGGTGTCGTCGTCGATGATGAGGAGGCGCATGGCGGAGTGTGATGCAGACCGTCCTGTCTGCAAGACCGGTTGGAAGCTCGTGCAGACAGGAATGTCTGCATCACCCTTTACACAATCCCGACAAATTTGCCTCTCGTGGGTGAAGAGGGCCTGACACGAGGTTTGCAGCATGGGGCAACCATGAAACGCTCTCTTGCCCTCGCCTGCCTGCTGCCGCTCGCTTTACATGCCCATACTTTGCCCTCTGGGGACAAGGAGGCGCTGCGGGCGCATATTTTGGAAGAGTTTATGCAGAAGTCGGCTCCGAAGAAGGTGAAGCCGGTGGAGGCGCCGATCCCGAAGACGCTGAAAAGGCCGGTGACGGTGGCGGGGTTGTCGGGGTTTGACCTTTCGTCGTTTTTGACGAGCGGGTCGGCGTTGCCGCCGGCGGGGAATGGGCTGCTGATGGCGGCTTCGTTTGCGCCGTTTAAGCCGAAGGTGCGCTACAACTGGGATGGGACGACCTTTTTCCTCGAATCGGACAACACGCCGGAAGGGATGCCGAATAAGATGTTTGGCATCACGACGTGGCAGCAGCAGGTGCCGATCCCGGCGGCGTATTTTGCGCACTCGACGAGCAATGAGAACAATGCGGGCTCGCTCGGGTATCAGCAGCCGAATGTGTGGCGCATCCCGCTGGTGCCGGTGCCATCGGCGTCGCCGATCGTGATTTATAATCCACCGGCTCCGCCGACGAACTTTCTGCGCGGGGCGGTGGCGCTGGCGTCGAATGGCATCGCGATCTTCAATCCGTCGATCAACGGCGGGAATGTGTCGTATGAGATCGGCGAACTGGACTACTATGGCGGTCACTGCGGTCTGGCGGACGATTATCATTACCACATCGCACCCACGCACTTGAACACACGCTTCGGTGGGCCGTTGGGCGATGACAAGCCCATCGCTTGGGCGCTGGATGGCTATCCGATGTATGGCTTCCTGGAGCCGGATGGCTCGCCACGGCAGGCGCTGGATGCGGAAGGTGGTCACGATCATGGCGGCGGCTGGGGTTATCACTACCACGCGATGGGCACGACGACGGTGGACGCGACGCATCCGTATGGCACGCCGCAGTCGCCTTACTTGATGAAGGCCTTCCACGGCACGGTGGTGAATTTTGGCAATCAAGTCGATGGTCAGCCAGCGGTGGGAACTCTGCGTGCGGATGGCACCGGCGGTTACAATGCGAAGGCGGTGGCCGGTGCTTACATCGTGGCACAGATGAATCCCGCGCCGCTGGTGACAGATGGCAGCGGGCATCTCAGTCTCGTCGCGGGTGTGAATCTAACGGGATGTGCGACGACTTACGGCAGCACCACGGTCACCTGTGCGAGCACGACGGGACTCACGACGGGCCTGGCGGTGGTGGGTTACGGCGTGAGCAATGGCGCACGAGTCACCTCGGTAACGAACGCGACGCAGTTTGTGCTGAGCATTCCGGCGATCGCGACGACGACGGGCAAAAACTTCACCGCCGTGTCGATGGCCACCGCATCGCCTGATGCGCATGTCATGCGGGTGAACATGGGCGGCGTGGACTATGACGAG
>JBJONJ010000388.1:0-6420 GCA_046051905.1 Verrucomicrobiota bacterium | reverse complement strand
CCTTGCCTCCACCTGCCTGCTCGTGCTTTTTTCGCAGAGCGGCTGCATGGCGCTTTCGAAAATGAAAGGTGGAGGTGGAAGCAAAGCCGAGGAGAAAGACGAAAAGGTCAAGGAAAAGCAGGGCGGGGAGAACAAGGGCGAGGAGGTTTCCGCGCCAGTCGATGTGAGTTTTTTGCTGAGCATGAGCTTCAACGAGGCGAAAACGCTCAGCGCCCAGACGATCGAGTTTCCGCCCTTTTACAAGGTGGCGGCCGATAGCATTGAGGTCACCAAGACCAACAAAGATGGCACGCCACGCCGTGTGCGGGCGAAGGGCCGCGTCTTCATCGAGATGAGCTTCCTCGAGCCTGCAAAGGGCCTTTGCCAGGAGCTGCTACTCAGCGATGACGAGGTCATCCTACGTGGCAAACCGGTGGTGCAGCGCGGCGGCAGCACGCTGGAGGGCATGGATGACTACACAGTGTTCTACATGTTCGGCACCAAACTACGCGTCATCGGCGCACACTGCCTCACGTATCCTGGGCAGGTCGCCACCGGTCTCGACGCCTCCGGGCTGCCGACGCTGGGTGCCTGGACGGATTCCCCCAATCCTCTCCTGCCGCCGCTGACCGAGAGCGATGTACCCGCACAGGTCCGCGCCGAACTGCAGCGTGCCGCCGAAGCCGAACTAATGCATCAACAGACACGTGCCCAATTTGGTCCAGCTGCCCCGGAGCCAAAATCCAAGAATAAGAAAGACGACAAGAAAAAGCCCGAGCCAAAGGAAGCCGCCAAAAAGGAAGAGAAGCCTTCGGATCAAAAGAAGGCAAAGAGCTGACATGTCCGCCTCCTCCCCGCCCTTCATCTTTGCCTGCTGCCGTGACGGCTCCGAAGCATCTCTCAAAGCCGATGTGCTTGATCGGCATGGCTCACTGCTCACGCCAGCCTTCATGCGTCCGCAACTCATCACCTGGAAGGCCCGGGCACCGGTGGATGAGGCCTTTGAGCTCGCCAGCCCTTTTGCCCGCGTGTCGGGTCTTTCGCTCGGCCCTTGCAAAACGGAGACGGCGGTCGTGGGCAAGGTGACGGAGCGTTCGCTCGCCATGGTGAGCCTGCATGTGTTTCCACGCGTGGTGCCTGAGGACGCAGAAATTGATTGGGGACCTCTGGATACGATCCGCGACAGCGTATCCGCCGCGCTCGAGAGCGCGGGCGTGAGGCTCAAAGCGGATGCGGGACATGTATTGAGTCTCATCGTGGATGAAAAGCCAGACGCACCGCTGTTTGTTGGTCTGCGAAAGCGTTGCATCGGTGATCCACTGCCCTGCGGCGGCCTACCGCGGGTCGCTCTTCCATCGCATGCGCCCTCGCGTGCGTGGTTGAAACTCGAACAGGCTCTAGCCTGGCGAGGTTGGGATCAAACCGATCTTCATGGTCAGACAGCGCTCGACCTGGGCTGTGCCCCGGGTGGGGCGGCCCTGGCAATGCTCGATCGTGGCATGAAAGTCATCGGCGTGGACACGGGTGACATGGACGAGGCCGTGCTCCGTCATGACAGCGGCGGATTTCGCCATCTACGCATTCCCTTGGCCCGCCTTGATCCAGCAAAGCTCCCTGCAAGTGTCTCTCTGCTGCTTTGTGACATCAACCTGGGGCCGCCTGAGGTGCTGCCGCACATTGCCCGGCTTTGCCAGAGCATCCGGGCCGATCGCATGATCCTCACACTGAAGATGAATATGCCTTCCTACGAGAAGCGCCTCAACGAGTTCATGGCCTTCATTCGCGGATTTGCCCCGTCTCCGGCGATCATCACTCAACTGGCGGCCAACCGCCGTGAGGTGTGCGTGATGGCCGGAGTGTAGTCAAAGCAGGGATACCCGCTCTTGACGCACAGGCATGGGGGCGGCACTGTTCGCGCCCTTTTCCCCCCAACCCTCCGCTCATGGCTCAAGAAACCACTCTCATCCTGCTCAAACCCGACTGCGTCGAAAAAGGCATCAACGGCACCGTCATCAAACGCTTCGAGGACGAAGGCTTCCGCATTCGTGGCTGCAAGATGATCAAATTGACGGATGAACTGCTGAAAGAGCATTACGCCCACATCGCCGACCGTCCCTTCTTTCCCACGGTGGCCGATTTCATGAAGAGCAAGCCGGTCATCGCGATCGCCCTTGCCGGTGAAAACGTGATTGCCCACGTGCGTGACCTGCTCGGCCCGACGGATTCCAAGGCCGCTCCGAAAGGCACCATCCGAGGTGATTTTGGCTCGGACAAGATGACGAACGTGGTTCACGCCTCCGATTCATCTGAGAATGCCGCCATCGAGTTGGAGCGGTTCTTTCACCATGGCGAGCTTTTCAGCTATTGAGCCTGAAACGGGACCCGCTACACTCACGGTGTCTTTTTCCCGCGCCGATGTGGTGAAATGGTAAACACAGCGGACTTAAAATCCGCTGGGAGGAAACTCCCTTGCCGGTTCGAGTCCGGCCATCGGCACTTTTCACCTTGGCGGCTACTCAGGAGTATTTCACCTCCTTTCGAGGCTCCAGTTCGAAGGCAGTGTTTTCTTGCTCGGAGATGTTCGGCTTGAGCACCTTCTCGCGATATTTGATGTACTGGGGGGCGTTCTCGCAGATGGCGGACTTGTCCCACTGTGTCGACCTCGGTGTGGCCGAACCATGGGAAGGTTGGAGGGATTCACCCGTTTGCGTGTTTGCACTGCTTCCTCCACAGGCATGCGCAGGGCTAGCACGCGGTCTCCCGTTTTTCCGGGGTGAGCTGGGCTTGGGCTGAAAGAGGCTCAGTGAGCGATCAGGACGAGGTGCAGCGGAGTTTCGGAAACAGGGGAATGTTTACGATTTCCAGTCCAGCACGCCTTTCTTCCATGCGTAGCCGAAGGCTCCGAGCAGGATGGCGGCAAAGGCCAAGGCAAAGGCAAGAATGGAGGGGCTGAAGGCGAAGAGGTAGTCTTTGTAAACGATGGACCAAGGGTAGAGAAAGACGACTTCAATGTCGAAAAGCACGAAAAGCATCGCCACGATGTAGAACTTCACGCTGAAGCGCGGCTGGGCCTCGCCCACGGGCAACATTCCGCACTCGTAGGCACTGTTTTTGATCTGGTTTGGCTTGGAAGACTTCCCAAGCATGGCCGAAGCGATGAGGGTGACGACGGCAAACCCGGCGGCGATGACAAACTGAAGCAGAATGGGCAGGTAGTCTTCCAACATGGGAGCGAATAGGAAAGTTTTCGCAATGGGTAGCGAGCCGGAAAGGAGGCGTCAAATCTTGTTCACAAAAGAAACAGGCCGCCCGATATATGGGCGGCCTGTTTGAGAGGATCTGGCTGAAATGAATTAGCGACGGGCGGCGATGGCAGCGGCATTGCGGGCGGCAATGGCGGCCTGATGAGCCTCGCGGAGTCCTTCAAGGCCGCGGTAGGTCTTACCCACTTTGGCGCAGAGGCCACGGCTGACGAGATTCTGGAGCTTCTCATAGCTACGAAGACGGAGCATCTCCTCACCACCGCTGACGGCGTTTTTGAGCTTCAGATTGTCATAAACCAAGCGAAAAAGCTGATTGAACTCGTAGGTTTCCTGGCTGGAAAGGACATTGACCAGTTCGTCTGTCACATGGTCGGGGACTCGGCGGGAGAAACGTGTCTTACGTGCAGGTGCGGTGGTAGTCGTGGTTGCCATAGGGAAATCGAATTTAGCACAACCTTGGCAGGTTTGCGACGGTTTTGTGAGAATATTAGCCCTTCGCCTTGCCTAGAGTGAGTGGAAATGGCAAATCGTGCCTTGACTTGCGAACAGCCGGGCAATTCAAGGCTTAGACCGTTAAATCGATCATGTTCAGGTTTCGTGCGTTGAGCGTCCCGTTGCTGAGGTCGGGCTGGAAGCGGGTCAGATTCGGGAAGACTTGCTGGACCTGCGCATCGGTGAGGCCGAACCACTTGCCGATGAGGGCGGCTTTTTGATCGACGGCGGTGCTGGGGATCCAACGGCCGCGGTTGCCGGTGCAGTCGATGCCGCCGTTGACGGTGAGATCGGGGAAGGTGCCGTAAATGCGGCCGCCCTGCACCGCGCCGCCGGCGATGAGGCTGGTGCCACCCCACGCGTGGTCGGAGCCGCCGGTCTGGTCGCTCTTGTTGGGCGTGAAGGTGCGGTTGAAGTCGCTGGCGGTGAACATCATCACCTTGTCCCACATGCCGATGGCCTTCATGCAGTCCGCAAAGGCGCGGATGGAGCGAGAGAGGTTGTTGATGAGGTTGTAATAGCCCTGGTTCTGCGCGGTGGGGTTCGGGATCTGCGAGACGTGGGTGTCCCAGCCGCCGATCTGCACGAAGAAGATCTGGCGCTTGTTGCTGAGCACGCTGCGTCCGGCGATCATTCGGGCGACAACTTTGAGCTGGTTGCTGAGATCGGTCTGGGCGAAGCCGCCGGGGAACCAGTTGGTCCAATGCTGGTCGAGTGTGGGATTCGGTGCGGCGGATTGCGCGAGGGCGTTGCCGACGAGGCCTTCGGTGTTGCGGGCGCTTTGCGGGACCCCGACGTAGGTTTCGTCAAAGAGGCTTTCGTGCGAGGCGGCGAGGATTTGCTCCAAAGCACGCAAACGCCAGCCAGCGCTGGTGTTTTGATAATTCGTGCCGCTGAGCGGATCACCGCTGGTGAGGCCGCTGATGCCGGTGAGCGGGTTGTATTTGTTCGCCGGGGTGGTGCCACCGCGGTAGTTCGGATTCAGCGCGGTATTGCGCAAGGCACTGCCGTAAGCAGTGCTGGGGCTGCCGCCGGAGAAGCCGGTCAACGAACTGACAGCTCCGCTGCTATTCATGAAATAGGGCTGCTCGGTGAGGCCGATTTGGAAGCTGTTCGCGCCGGCGACGCTGACGCTCACGCCGAGGTCACCGCTGTTCATACCGGCGACGATTTCCGCGATTCGACCGCCCCAGCCCTGGGAGAAAGGCTTGTCTGGCAGGGAGGACTGCCACTGCACCTGCTGATCGGAGTGGGAGAAGAGCTGCGGCGGCTTCGTGGAGGCCGGGAGTGTGTTGAAGTTGGAACGCGTGATGTTCTGCGTGCCGACGAGCGTGCCGATGTTTGTGATGAAGGCGAGGTCCTGGCTGTCAAAGAGGCCTTTGAGCGGATACGCGCCGGGATGCAGCGCGAATTCGTTCTGCGTGTAGTTGCCGCGGCTGGCAGGATCGAAAATGCTGCCGGTGGAGCTGCCATTGAGCGGCGTGATGCGGGTGGTGACTTGCGAGGTGTTGTTGTTCGTGGTGCCGTCAAAGTAGCCGTTGTTCGCGGCGGGCGTGTAGTCGAACTGCGTGTCCGGGATGCCCACGACGCCGCGCGCGCTGTTGTAGTTCGCACGCGCCGCGGAGGTGGTGCCGGCGGGCATGAGCATGTTGTTCGAATCGCAGCCGCCATTGAGGAAGACGCACACGAGGGCCTTGTAATTGTCGCCCGCGCTCTGAGCCGCCGCGGAGCCGACGAGCTTCATCTGCGCGATCGTATTGACCATCGTGGTGAGGCCGAGCGCCGAGCAGCCAGATTGGAGCAGGAAGTCGCGGCGGTTGGGCTTGCGACGGTCTTCGGTTTTGCGGAGGAAGATGTTCATGGTGAAAACGGGGCTGGAGGTGTCTGCGGAGCAGGAAATGACGAAGGACGAATTCAGAAGGACGAATGAATGACGAAGATCGAAGGACGAAGGGCGTGTTTCATGGCGAGGTGATTTCGGATTTGGGAATTCGGATTTCTTTCGTCATTCGTCATTCTGGTTTCGTCATTCCACGCTAGTGGCTGATCAATCCCGGTGCTCCCACGCTCATGAGGTAGCCGCACCAGCGGACGCGGTCGCGGATGTCGTTGTCGAAGGTGGCGGTGGGCGGGGTTTTAGGATTGTAGGCGCCTTGGGGCGCGTAGCGGGTGGTGGCGGGGAGGTTTGTTCCACCGCTATGGGCATAGACGGCCTCGATGATGGTCTGGCGCGGATTGGTGGGCGGCAGCGGGCTCGGCGGCGCGGCATGCGGCTCGATGAGCAAGGGGAATTTGGCCTTCAGGCTGCCGCCATTGAGCCAGAGGTCCATTTGATCGACGACGGCCTTGCTGGCGGCCCAGTGGGCTCGCTGCACCTTTTGCAGGTCGGAGGCGACGGTGCTGGTGGCGAGGTTGGCGGGGATGGTGCCGCCAAAGAGCGTGGTGAGCGTGCTGTAGAAGATGCTGCGGTAGTGCAGGATGCTGTCGGTGTAGTCGATGACGATGTTGTCGCGCTGATTGGAGCCGCCTTGGTCGTTGACGAAGTAACCGCTGCTCTTGCCGATCTGCGGCGGCGGGATGAAGAGCATCGGCGGATACAGCGTGAGGGTCACATTCGTGCCTGCGGGCGGCTGTGTATTGAGCTTGATGAGGATGCTGTCATTCGCGCCTCCCTCGGTGATGACGG
>JBJONJ010000387.1:0-3266 GCA_046051905.1 Verrucomicrobiota bacterium | reverse complement strand
CAAAATGAAGCCGAGGCGACGCAGCGTGCGGATGGCGAGATCGCGGATCTGCGTGAGTGGGTGCAAAGCGCCGTTTCCAGTGCCCGGGCGACCGGGAAGCGTGATGTCGATGCCTTCGACGGCTTTGGCGTCCAGTGCGGCCTGCAAGGCGAGCTTCTTCGACTCGATGCCGTCGGTGATGGCGGTGCGCACGTCGTTGAGTTTGGCACCGACTTCCTTTTTCTGATCGACGGGTACGTCTTTCATGCCCTGGCTGAGAGCGGTGACGCTGCCTTTTTTGCCAAGGAAATTCACGCGCACGGCTTCGAGCGCGGTTTCATCCTGCGCGGCGGCGAGAGCAGTAAGGGCGTCGGTTTTGAGAGAGTCGAGTTGGGAGAGCATGGTCGGACGGAAAGGATCGAAAGTCTGAAAATAAAGCAGCCGGGACGTAGAGCGTCCCGGCTGCGGTGCAAATGGTTGAAGTATCTGCGGAGTTACGCTTTCGGGGCAGCGGCGGCCTTCTGTTCGAGCGCGGCCTTGGCCTGCTGGACGAGGGCTTCAATGGCAGCGGCGTCCTTGATGGCAAGGTCAGAGAGGACTTTGCGATCGAGGGTGATACCAGCGGCTTTGAGACCCTCCATAAATCGGGAGTAGCTCAGGCCGAGGGGGCGGGTGGCTGCGTTGATGCGCTGGACCCAGAGGTTGCGGAAGCTGCGCTTCTTGGCCTTGCGGTCGCGGGTGGCGTAGGTTTCGGCCTTGCGGACGGCGTCCTTGGCATAGCGGAAGTGCGTGCTGCGGAATCCGCGGAAACCTTTGGCTTTGGCCAACACGCGCTTGCGGCGCTTGCGGCTGGCGGGGGAGTTGGTGGCTCTTGGCATGTGTTTTCTATCGGTTGATCAGGCTGTTGTTAAGATAGATGCGCTGCCTCACCTGGTCGAAGGCTCCGTGCGAAGGGAACCAGGCCGGCGCATCTTTGGTTCCATCTGGGAACCGGTGTCGGGATCAATGGAACGGAAGGTTCATCTTGATCGCCTTCACATCGACTTCCGCCACAAGGGCGACTTTGCCGAGGTTGCGCTTCCGCTTGCGGTTCTTGTTCTGCAGGATGTGGCGCTTGCCTTGTTTACGGCGCAGCACTTTACCCGTCGCAGTGACTTTGAATCGTTTGGCGACAGCTTTTCTCGTCTTGGCGATGCCAGCATTTTTGGACATAGGGGCGCGGAGGCTAGATGAGAAGTTCGATTCGGCAAGGTGAATTTTGGCTTGGAGCAAAGGGCTGAGAGCATGGGGCCAAAACACATCCAAGGTGCTCAAACCGTGAGTTTCTCACTTTTGACATTCAAAAGGTGGGTTTCTCCGAAAATTTAGATTTACTTAACTATTTAGGATTGCTAAATGGGACGAAATTTCGCGGAAAATACCATGATCGCCTCTCCCGTCTCCTCCGCCGCTCCCGATGCGGCTCTCGCTTCGCTCGAACAAGCGCTGGAGCAGATCAAGGAGGCGAATTTCTACCTGCGGACCTCCCTCGATCAGGTGGCCGAAGGCGTCATGATCGTGGAAACGACCGCCGCCGACCCGAAAATCGGCCCGCCTATCATTTATGGTAACTCGCAGGCCGTGATGATGTGCCGGGCAAAGCCGGAAACCGGCCTTCGTGGCATGGGCCTGGCCGAGATGGTTGCCAGCGAGGCGGATGCGGCGAAGATCATGGCCTGCATCGGCAAGGCCATCGCCAATGCTGGCGCCGCAGATTGCGAGGCCTCGCTCCAATGGCTCGGTGGCTCCGGCTCGACGCCCTGCCACTGGCGGGTGCGCCCCGTTTTCACCGACATGGGCAAGCTGCTCAAATTCATCGTGCTGGTGAAGCCTCTCACCGAGGCAACTGCCACGGCAAAAGTCCCGGCCGCCGACGACCTCGATGCGCAGTCCGTTCAGCTTCGCAAAGAAAACCTCGCCGCCCTTGCCCAAGGCATCACGCATGACGTGAACAACCTCATCGGTCCCGCCATCACGCGGCTCTCCGCCTTGCTGCCGCAGCTCGATGGGAACTCCGCCCTCGGCCAGGAGCTCCAGCTCATCTTTGCCGGCCTGAAGCGTGCGAAACAATTCACCTCGCAGGTCGTTAACGCCTCCAAGGCGAAGCCCAAGCCCAAGGAGCCCACGGATGTCGCCATTGTCATGCGTGACTCCGTGGAGTTCGCCGGAGCCGGATCGAATGTGCAGGTGCGTGTGCATGTGCCGGAGGATCTCCGCCTTGCCATCGCTGATCCCGTGAAGCTCAGCCAGGTGCTGCAAAACCTCGTCTTCAACGGCATCCAGGCCATGCCTTGCGGCGGTTACATGGATGTCGAGGCACGCAACATCAGCATTCCGGCCAGCGGTGATGGACGGCTGTGTGCGGGTGCCCATGTCGAGATCACCGTGCGTGACCGCGGCTGCGGCATCGACCCTGAGAACCTCAAAAAGCTCTTTCGTGAAACCTTCACCACCAAGGCCGATGGCAACGGCATCGGCCTCACCACCTGCAAGCGCTTCATCGACGAGATGGGTGGTGATGTGCGTGTCAGTTCCACGGTGAATGTGGGCACGGAATTCCATGTCATCCTGCGGGCGGCTGATGAGGCCGCTGCCGCCAAACCAGCCGCACCGGCGGACAACGCTCCCGTGCCGCTGAAGCATGGCAAGGGCACCGTGCTCATCGTCGATGATGAGGACGACCTCCGCCGCGTGGCGCAGATGATCCTCAAGCGTTGTGGCTACGAGTGCGTCGAGTGCGACAACGGCCAGGACGCGATCAAAATCTATCAAAGCCTCTACCGCACCGGCACGCCGCCCGATGTCGTGCTCATGGACCTCACACTCCGCGGCGGCATGAACGGCACCGAGACCGCCAGCGAGATCCTCGCGCTCGATCGCGATGCTCGCATCGTGTGCACTAGTGGCAGTGTCACGCAGGAGGTGCAGATGGTGTTCCTCGAGCGCGGCTTTGTCGGCGTGCTGCCAAAGCCCTACGAGGCCGGCGAGCTTACCCAGACCGTGCATCGTGTGGCCACCGCCATGCGTCGCTCAGCGTAGCGGCACCACCGCCACGTAATTCCTCACCGTGGACCAGCCCGGCTCGGTGATCGTGCTGCCATCCGAAAGCCGCGCGTGAATCGCACTTGAGCGACCGCCATCGAGATTCAGCGCCCGGTTCACATCAAAGCCCGGCATCAGTCCCCGCATCGCCAGCAAACGTCCCAGCTCCGCCAGCGATGTATTGCGCACCACGCCGATGGCCCACA
>JBJONJ010000386.1:0-7642 GCA_046051905.1 Verrucomicrobiota bacterium | reverse complement strand
AAACAGCGAGCGATACTTCCGGCCCTCGTCCGGCACGTCATTGAGGCGCACCTCGCACTGGATGATCACGTTTTGAAACGGAAGGCCAAACGAAGCCGTGGCCGGATGATTCGCACCGGGTGTCTCGATGCCGCGGAACTCGCCCTTCGCGATCTCCCAACGTCCACCTTTGCCGCCCGTGGCACCGCCGTTGTAGCGCCAGCCGGTGAAGCCGGTCGCGAAGCCAACCGGCTTGCCCGTGAAGGGTGGAGGCGCTTGAGCGAAGTCCTCGCCGGCGAGCAGTTTGCCCCGCGTTGTCATGAGCGTGGCTGGATCGTCGGCTTTGGCGGTGAAGCTGAACGCGAAGGTGGCCACGAGAGCCAAAGAAGAAAGAGACAGAGTCATGGGCCGAAAAAAGGGTTCATTTCGCCGTCCAGATGCGCACGTCATCAAAAAGCACGCCGGGGCCGTTTACGGTGAAGTGAAGGCTCTGTTTGGTCTTGTGGGCGATGCCGGGGGACTTCAGCTCACCGGCCGGCTCATCGTCCATCGTCACACGGAGCACCTCGCCGAGGAGTTCGATGCGGACGGTGTGCCATTTCTTCGGCTCGACGGCGCGATTCACGGCACTGCCGCGTCCGACGAGCAGTTTGTCCGCCTCGGCCTTCTTTGCGGGGTCCTTGCGCAGCTCAAAGATGTCGTTTCGCATCACGCCCTCCTTGTCGTCGCCGATGCGGATCTGTTTCGGCGCAAAGGCCACGCGGCAGATGTGCCCGGCATGCGAGCCTTTGTGGTTCTTGTCATCAAAGACCGCGTTGAAGCCCGTGGAGCCATCCAGCATGAACTTGAACTCGATCACCACGTCCTTCATCGGCCTGTAAACGCGGCCCACCGCACCATGGTCGTCCCGCGTCTGCCAGCCCTTCAAAACGCCGTTTTGCACGGCGAAGGACTGGATGAGCGGTTTCCACTCGCCGAGTTCAGAGCGCTCAAAGTCATCGCTGAAGATCAAGTCACCCTTCTGGGCCAGCGGTTTGGCTGCGAAGGCAGAAACGGCGAAAAACAGGAAGAGGAAGGGTTTCATGGGCTGTCATGAACGCGGGAGATTGACCCGGTCATTCGTCTTCCGCGTCGTCAAAAACGATGCATGTCTTCGCATGCTCCTGACCGCGGAGGCGGGTGTCGCCAAGGCGCATCACCAGCTCCTGGCTCTTGATCTGGCATGCTTCGGCGATGGCATCGCACAGCCCCTTCGAGTGGGAAACGATGATGATCTGCGACTCCCGCGCGGCCCTGGCCACTAGGCTGGCGAGCGCGGGATAGACGGACTCGTTCAAGCTCGTCTCCGGCTCGTTCAAGACGAGCAGCGGAGGCGGTCGCGGGCTGCACAAGACCGCCGCCAGGCAGATGAACTGCAGCGTGCCGTCGGAGATCTCATGACCGGCCAGAGGCCGCGGCAGCGAGTGAGCCTGCCATTCGAGGTGAAACCAGTCTTTCGCGCGAATGCGGAGACGCGATCCAGGAAAGGCCATCTCGACAGCCTCGTGCAAGTCGTGCGCATGAACGGTCTCCTCGATGGTTTGCAGCACCGACGGCAGGTTCGAGGCATCCTCTGCGAGCACGGGGGACCAGTACCCACGCACGGGCTTCCGTGCCGGAGCCTCGGCATCAGTCCGCATCGAGTGATAAAAACGCCAGCGCTCTAGGCAGAGACGCGCCTCCAGCACCTTCGGGTAGTTTTGCAGATCACGCACGAGCGTCAGCATCGACTCCGAGGAGCCGAGCGACTCGCCCACCACGGCCATGACACCTTTGGCACCTGCCATGCGCACCACGGCGTTCTTGCGCCGGGCCAGCACGCGGCCGCAGGCGCGCAATTCCTCGTGTTTGATGTCCGGATCGAGCTTGAAAGCCGTCGTATCGCCTGGAGTGGCAGGCATCAGGCCGCACTCGAAACCAATCTCAAAATCGTCCGTCGTGACCTCGGCGGAGAAGGTCGTCATCCGCGCATGCTCCTTGTTTCCCGTCCAGAGCAGGCTCCGCATGCCGCCCTCCGCCGCCACCGCCTGCGCAAACTCTCCTCTCGCGAGCGAGGAGATGAGCCGGAGGCCGCGATACACGTTCGTCTTGCCCACGCCGTTCTCGCCGCGCAGCAGCGTGACGCGCCCTAGGCGCAGCCGCAGGTCGCGCAGCGAACGATAGCCGGAGAGTCGCACAGTTTGGATCATGCCGGCATTCAAGCGGATGCGCCGGGCCTGTCCAGGCGGTGTTTGTCCCCGGCTGTGCTCATGATTCTGGCAGACGCGCATAGGATGAGCCGTAATTCAGTCATGCTTCGCCCGCTCACCATTCTTTTCGTCACCTCAAGCCTTGCCCTCGGCGAGAAAACCCTGCCGTTTTGGGATCTCGCGCATTGGGATGCGTGGAACAATACCGAGCTGGTGCAGACGGTGCCGCAGGCAGTCGCGGCGGGTACTTACACGGATCCGCAGTTCCCGGATGCGTCGATGGTGTTTCCATCGGTCTGGCGGGATGCGACGAGTGGGCAGTGGCGCATGATTTACTCGATCAAGTGGAGTCCGTTCACGATCATGGCGGCGCAGAGCGAGGATGGCATCGCGTGGCGGCCGCTGCCGGTGCCGGATGCACAGCCGGAGGGTGGAAAGCTCGCGCCGCATCATGTTTTCACCTTCGCGCATGGCCAGGGCAGCGGCGTGTAGTCGCCATCCGCACCCGTGGTGAGATGCCATTTGCCGGCCATGCCCGTGCGATAGCCCGCCTTGCGCAGCTCCTTCGGCAACGTTGGCCACTCACGCGGCAATTGCTCGCGAAACGCCGGCTCCTGCATCCTCGCCCACGGCAGCCCATACCACGGAATGACATGCCACATCCCATTCCGCGCCGTGTGCTGCCCCGTGAGCAACGCCGCCCGTGTCGGCGTGCATTGCGGCATCACATAAGCATCCGTGAACCTCACGCCCTCGCTCGCGAGACGATCCAGATTCGGCGTGAGCACTTTTTTCGAGCCGTACCATCCGAGCGTGGCCCAACCTTGGTCATCGGTGAGGATGAAGAGATGTTCGACGGAGCGGAAAATGACGAATGCAGAGCCGAGCAAAGCGAGACAGCCAGCTCCGCGAAGCGTGTGCTGTTCCGAAGGAGTGAGCGAAGCGAAGCAATGAGGAATGACGAAGGGAGGATGACGAGAGCGGTGCGCATGGTTTGTTCTTACCTTGGTGATCAGCCTTCGAGCTCACGCAGCTTCTCGGTCAGGAAACGAACGAGCGTCTTGGTGTCTGGTAGTTCGAATTTAGACCGTTTCTCAAAATGTCTGTCAGATTCCCGGCTGCGGGACAGCCTCATTGGCAAGGGCATGAACTGATGCCATTCATTAGGCGCCATAGCGACGATGCGCCGTAGGCGCGGAAGAAGGTCAGGTATTTGTAAAGCGTGGTGGAGTATTGGTTCAGTGCTCCCAGAATCCATCACTCCACTAATCCGCGGCTCCGATCGCCTTCCGCGGGTTTTCGTTGAGGACGCAGTCGAGCTCGGCCTCGGTCATGCCGAGGTCTTGGAGGGCGTTCGCTTTGATCCGGGGGACGGTGACGGTGCTGCCGACGAAGTGGCTGCCGTCCGGCGAGCGGGCGACGAGGTCTTCACCGATCAAAATGTCCCAACCGGCGAGCGTGTAGCGGCCGGGGCCGAGACGTGCGGCGGAGATGGCATCGGTGACGAAGATCACACGGTCGAGGCTGGTGCTGCGCAGCCAGTTTTTCAGCACAAAAAAGGGCACATGCACGCCGTCCGGGATGAAGCACAGCCACAGGCGGTCGTGCAGGCTGAGTGCCCGCTGGATGATGTTGTCATGGCGGTGCATCTGGATGGGGCAGCCATTGCCGACATGGGTAAACATGCTCAAACCGGCATCGCAGGCCGCGCGGAGCTGGTCGAGCGAGGGATCACAATGGCCGGCGGAGACGACGACACGTTGCGAGGCGAGCCACGCCGTCGTTCGGCAGCCCTCGTCATGCTCGGGTGCCAGTGTGACGAGTTTTGCGAGGCCGCCGGCGGCATCGAGCAGACGCTTCGCGTCCTCGACATTGGCCGGTTTCACCGCCTCAGGCGGATGAGCGCCAACGTAGCCTTTGATGGGATTGATGAAGGGGCCTTCAATGTGGATGCCGGTGATCATTTTCTTCGCCAGCGCATCCTTTTCACGCAGTTCGACCAGCGTGCGGATGCGGCGCTCCAGCGTCGGGATCTCGTCGGTGATGAAAGTGGCCAGGATCGCATCGCAGCCATCCTCGATGAGGCATTCGCAGGCATGGTGGAGCTGCTCGGCGGTGAGGCCGTTGCGGTTGAAGTCCGTGCCGGCGTAGCCATTGACCTGGAGATCGAAGGGTTTCATGCGCTCCGATGAGAGCGCCGCCAGGGGCAAGGTTCAAGCGCGGGGCGTGACGGGAAGCGGTATCTTTGTCACGAGGGTAGTGCGAGAGCTGGCAGACGCTCGTTTTTGCCGCAGAGGAGCGGAGCGGCAGAGAATGCAGAGTGCTGATCGGATTCAATCTCTGCTATCTGCGCTCCTCTGCCCCTCCGCGGCAAACTGAACAGCCCTAACCGGACTGACACCGAAAGAACCCCATCCTCGCGCTTGTCTTTCTCCCCGCCTCCGCCATCCATGGGCCGCGCATGAGTTCCATAGCCAAACCGCCTGCCAAAAAAGCCGCTTCCAAGGGCGGTAAGGCCGCGCAGGCGTGGTGGACGGCGCAGCTTCAGAAATGGGAACACCTGTGGAAAGGCCAGACGGCTGAGCAGGCCGCGGCTGCGGCTACTGCGAACACCATGCTGCCGGTGCTCATCGAGGTCTTCGCCGCTTTCAGCAAGCTCGATGGCAGCGTGGAGGAGGAGGACGTCGAGTCCAGCCTCGGTTACCTGCGCTATGATTACCCCGAGGCGATCTATTCGGACATGCGCCGCATCTATTTCGAGGCCTTGCAGCAGCCGCAGGATCTCGCGCAGCGGGCGAAGGAACTCGCGAAATCGCTCACCTCCGAGCAAAAGGTGCTGCTCGGCGTGCAGCTCTACCTGCTCATCTCCCGCTCGCAGCAGAATCAGCGGCAGATGGTCGAGTTTTATCTCTTCATGACGAATCTCGGCATCGCCGCCCAGGCGATCGACATCGTCTATCAGCTCAATGCGGGCGATAAACCGCCCGAGGAAGGTTTTGCCACACGCGGCGGTCAGCCGCTGGAGACGCTGCGCATCGCCTCCACCCAGCCCACCGATGTGCTGCTGCGCTCGCTTTCCGCGGAATGCTCCGTGGTGGCCTTCCGCTTCCAAAACATGGTGCTGCTGAAAAACACCGGCAGCGTGGACATCCTCGTTCGCAGCCGCAAGCAGCCACCGGGAGACTTTTCCCGCCTCTACCCCGGCGAGCGAGTCGTGCTCGGCGATGTCACCATCGACTTCAACGACCTCATCTCTTACTTCAACGCGAAGAAAACGCTCACTGGCACGCAGATCTACCTCACGCTCACCGAGGATGGCGATGCCGAGATCGCCCCGCAGCGTGGCCGTGGCACGCATTTGCGGCTCAGCTTTGGCCTCGGCGTCACGGTGGAGGCCATTCGCAGCACGCAGGCCACTTTGAATGGCACGTTGCTCTCCGCCGGCACCGTCATCGAGGCCAGCATCGAGGATAAAATCATCGCCCATGGCGAGGTGGAGATCGCACTGCGTGATCTGCGTCTGCGAGCACAGGAATTCGGCGGCCAGTTCCGCCTCGAAGGCAGCCGCAACACCTACCTCGTCTCCAACAAACCCGAACTGCTCGACGAGGGCGACATCCTCCTTTCCGAAGACACCGATGGCGAGATCCTTCTGCGCATCGAGTGCAACTACGCCCAGAAAACCGGCGTGCTCGAGGTGCTCCGCGCCTCGCGGCCGATCTACGTGGGCCAGGTGCCCATTCGCGACCGTTTCACGCTCAGCGATGGCGACACCATCACGCTCGGTGAGGGACAGTTCCTCCGCTGCCATTTCACGGACCGAATCATCGAAGAGGAGCGAAACATCATCCGCCAGCTCGAGGTGCGTGATTTGCAGCATCGCTTCGATGCCCGCGAGACCGCACTCGATGGCATCAGCTTCCTCGCCCGTCGAGGCGAGATGATCTGCGTCATGGGCCCCAGCGGTTGCGGCAAAAGCACCCTCCTCCGCGTGCTCGGCGGCCAGATGAAGCCCCGCAGCGGCGAGGTCCTCATGAATGGCATGCCGCTTTACGCGAACCTGCCGAACCTCACGCCCTATGTGGCCTACATCCCGCAGGAGGACGCCTTTGATCCACTGCTCAAAGTGCAGGAAAACCTCGATTTCAGCGTCGCGGTGCGTTGTCCGCATCTAAAGACCGATGAGCGCCGCAAGCGTGTCGAGGCCAAGCTGGCCGAACTCGGCCTCGCCGACATGCGCAAGCGTCTCGCCGGCACGCCGCAGCAGAAATTCCTCAGCGGCGGCGAGCGCAAGCGCCTCAACGCTGGCCTCGACATGATCGGCATCTCCGATGTGTACCTCTTTGACGAGCCGACCAGCGGTCTCTCCTCCAAGGACAGCGAGCACGTTCTGGAGATCATTCGCAGCCTCGCCCGCAACAAGATCGTCATCATCTCCATTCATCAGCCCAGCATGCGGCTTTTGAAGATGTTCGACAAGGCGCTCATGCTCGACAAAGGCGGCAAAATGGCCTTCCACGGCACGCCGCAGGGCATGTTGGAGTATTTTTGGCGTGTGTATCAAACTGAAACGGGGCAAGGAAAGGCCACCGACACGCCACCGGAGAATCTCACCGCCGATTTCGTCTTCGACGTGCTCGAAACACCGCTGCGAGACATCAGCGGCGATGTCATCCAGGAACGCAGCGCCGATGGTCACCTCGTGGCCGCCCGGCGTTTCCCGCCAAATTTCTGGCGAGATGCCTATCAGCGGCATCTCATCATGGAAAGCATGGCCAAGCAGCAGGCCATGCCCGGCAGCACGAATCTCATCTCGCGGCCTCGTGATGATAGCGGCAGTGCCAGCCGCTTCCGCGCTGCGCCGAAGCCGCCGAAGCACACGGTGCGTGAGGAAGGCATTTTGTTTGGCACGCTGTTGAAGCGGGCCTTCCTCAGCAAGCTGCGCAACCGCACAAACCTCCTCACCACGCTGCTGGAGGCCCCGCTGCTCGCCTGGCTCATGTCCAGCGTGCTCAAATACAGCGAGGAGGAGCATTACACCTTTGCCACCGCCTTCCACATCCCGACGTACCTCTTCATGAGCCTCGTCGTGGCCATGTTCCTCGGCCTCACGAACAGCGCCGATGAGATCATCCGGGACCGTTTCACGCTGAACCGCGAGCGAAACCACAACCTGCGCACCTTTTACTACCTTTGCGGAAAGCTCATCACGCTGGCTGCCTTTGCCCTCGTGCAGTGCGTGATCTACCTGCTCATCGGAAACTGGATTCTGGAGATCCGCGACATGTTCTGGGTGCATCTCTGGTGGATGTTTCTCACGTCATTGACCGGCGCCTGCCTCGGTCTCTTCATCTCCAGCATCGTCACGGACAGCCGCACGGCGGTGAATGTCATCCCGCTCATCCTCATCCCGCAGATCATCCTCGGCGGGGCCT
>JBJONJ010000385.1:0-8894 GCA_046051905.1 Verrucomicrobiota bacterium | reverse complement strand
GCATGACCACGAACATGCGTGCCATGCCGGTATTTGGTTCGTGCAGGTTCCACTCACCTTCGTCAGTGACGAGAGCCACACGATGCTTGTGACGGTCACCATCCATCAGTTTGATGATCAGCGAGTCTTTTTTGCTTCGTTTTGTTTTCATGGTGCGCTGGGTTCGGGTTGGTCGGGTTGTTGTCTTGAGAAAAAATCAGGTGAGGGCATTCACGGCGTCGCGGAAGGCATCGCCGCGCTGGCCGTAGCCGGTGTACATGTCGAAACTGCTCGTGCCGGGGCTCAGGATGATGGCATCGCCGGGCTGCGAGAGCTGCGTGGCGAGCGAAACAGCCTCAGCCATGTCCTTGCCACGTTTGGAGGGCAGCAGGTCGCCGAAGGTCTGCTCAAGCTGCTGCGAAATCTCGCCGATGAAGACCATCGCGCGGACCTGCCCCTTCAACTCGGCACGCAGCGGCGTATAGTCGAGCTGCTTGTCTTTGCCACCGGCAATCAAAACGATGGGCCGCTCCTGTGAGCGCAGGCAGGCTTCGAGCGCATGGAGGTTCGTTGCTTTGGAGTCATTGATGTACTCGCGATCCGCGAGCGTGCGGATGAGCTCGCAGCGATGACGCGGCACTTCGTAATCCGCCAAAGCCTTCAGCATGGCGTCAAACTCGAGCCCATAGACCTTCCCAGCCATCAGAGCGGCCAAAACGTTCTCCATGTTGTGCTTGCCGCGAACCTTCAGATTCGATGCGGAGCCGATCTCGTGACCAGAGTGGTAAAATTTGCCGTTCGCGTAGCTGTAATCGGCTTCTGCACCGTAAGCGGAAAAGGTCCAGCGTTGCGCTTTGCCACTCGAAACACTCTCCCCTGCCCTGACGATGGCGACATCGCTTTCGGTGCAGTTTTCGAAGATGCGGGCTTTCGCGGCAAAATACTCCGGCATGCCCGGATAGCGGTCGAGATGATCGGGGGCGAAGTTGAGCCACAAGCTGGCTTTCGCGCGGAACTTGCGGATGGTCTCCAGTTGGAAGCTGCTGATCTCGAGCGCTAGCACGTCGTATTTCACCCCGCTGGCGACCACTTCGCTCAAGGACATGCCGTGATTGCCGCACGGGATCGACTTCATGCTACAGCCATTGAACAGGGCCGCGATGAGCTCGGTGCAGGTACTCTTGCCGTTCGTGCCGGTGATCGCGACCATCGGCATGTCGGTCAGATTGAAGCCAAATTCGGTCTCACCGACGAGCGGCACGCCCGCGGCGGTGAATTTAGCCGGCAAAGGCCAGTGTTCATCGAGTCCGGGACTGATGATGACGAGATCGAAATCGCCCGGTTGGACCACTAGGTCACGCGCAGCCTGGCCTAGCACGCACTTGAAGTCTTCCACCGGCTTCGCCTTGTCGCCTTCGTCAAAAATCGTCGCCTCCGCGCCATGCAGACGCGCCAGACGCGCGGCACCGAGGCCGCTGCGACCAGCACCGAGGACTGCAAAGCGTTGGGAGGCGTATTTCATCAATCAGCGAAGTTTGAGCGTGGCGAGACCGAGCAGGGCGAAGAGAAGGCTCATGATCCAGAAGCGCACGATGACCTGGTTCTCGTGCCAGCCTGCGAGCTCGAAATGGTGATGGATCGGGGCCATGCGGAAGATGCGCTTGCCGCGAGATTTGAAGCTCCAGACTTGCAGGATCACGCTCATGGCCTCCATGACGAAGACGCCGCCGACGAGGGCTAGGACGATCTCCTGTTTGCAGCCGATGGCGAGAGCCGCAATGCATCCACCAAGCGCGAGCGAGCCGGTGTCGCCCATGAACATCTTCGCGGGATGTGCATTGAACCAAAGGAAGCCCAAACAGGCTCCCGCAAGCGCCATCGCGATGATGGGCAGCTCGTTAGCGAGGCTATGATGCGCGACGCCGAGGTAGTCAGAGTATTTCGCATTGCCGCAGATGTAACCAAAGCCGGTGTAGGCCAGCGCCGTGGTGAGCGAACAACCAGTGGCGAGGCCGTCGAGACCATCGGTGAGGTTCACGGCGTTCGAGGCACCGACGATGATGAGCGAGAACATCGCCACGGCGAAGATACCTATGTCCGTGATGACCGCGTCCTTGACGAAGGGAATATACAGGGCACGCAGCGTGTGCCCGCTATCCTCGGGCACGAGGTAGGCAAAGGCAAAGCCGGCGATGACGGCAACGCTGGTCTGCCAGACGAGCTTGGTGCGAGCGGAGACTCCTTTGGAGTTCTTCTTGATGATCTTCAGGTAGTCATCGCGGAAGCCGAGCGCCCCGAGGCCGATGGTGGTGAAGAGGACGATCCACACCATCACGTTGTCCCACTTGGCCCACAGCAAGGTGGAAAGGATGATCGTGCCGAGAATGAGGATGCCGCCCATGGTCGGAGTGCCGGCCTTCTTGCCATGGAGCTCGGCGAGCTTGTGCACTTCGTCGGCGGTGCGGATGGGCTGACCGATCTTGAGGGAGATGAGCTTGCAGATCAGCTTGTCGCCATACATGAGCGAGAGCACGAAGGCCGTGATGGCGGCACCACCCGCACGGAAGGTGTGGTATTTGAAGAGGTTGAGGATCTTGTAGAGCGCGGCGTCGTCGCTCATCCAGTTATGGGCGAGCATCCATTCGCGCAGTTCGTAAAGCCAGTACATCATGACGCTTGAAAGTGGGTGAGGACTTTTTCCATGCCGGCGCTGCGGCTGCCTTTGAGCAGCACGAGATCGCCCTCGCGCAGCACCTCGCGCAGATGAGCTGCGCAGGCGGCGTGGTCGGGAAAGTGAAGGGCACGCATGCCTTTGGCAGCACCGGAGATCCATTCGGCATCACTACCGCCGACGGTGCAGAGCGCGTCGAGATCCAGCGAGGCCGCAAACTCGCCCACACGCTTGTGCTCGGCCTCGGCGAGGTCGCCAAGCTCGCCCATGCGGCCCAAAACGGCCACGCGACGGCCTTTGGTGTCCAACGTGGCCAGCGTGCGCAGGCCGGCAATCATGCTGTCCGGGTTCGCGTTGTAGCTGTCGTCGATGAAACAGATGCCGTGGACCACTTTGGGCTCCACGCGACCTCCGGTGAGCTTTGCATTGCTCAACGCCTCTGCGATGTCCGCGGGCGAGATGCCATGGCGCCAGCCCATGCAAGCGGCGAGAGCGGCATTGGCCACCATGTGCTCGCCGAGGATCGGTAGACGCGTTTCGACCTTCTCACCGCTGAAATCGAGCGTGAAGGTGGTGCCAGCGCCATCGGCGCGGAGGTTGATGGCACTCACATCGCCTGCGTTGACTCCAGCAGTGGAAACGACGGCCTGGCAATGGCGGGTGATGACGGGCGTGTACTTGTCATTCGCATTCAGGACGACGACGCCGCTGCGTTTCACCTGCGCCGGCAGCGTGGCTTTTTCCCACGCGATGGCGTCCTGCGTGCCCATGTATTCGATGTGGGCCATGCCGATGTTTGTGACGATGCCCGCATCGGGATCGGCGATGTCGGTGAGGACCTCGATCTCGCCGGGATGGTTCATGCCCATTTCCGTGACGCAGCATTGCTCGCCCGTTTTGAGCGCCAGCAGCGTCAAAGGCACGCCGATGTGGTTGTTGAGGTTTCCGAGCGTGGCACGCGTGACAAACTTTTTCGACATCACGACCGCAGTGAGATCCTTGGTCGAGGTTTTGCCATTCGAGCCGGTGAGGCCGACGATGATGGGATTGTGCTGCTGGCGATAACCGCGGGCCATCAACTGCAGCGCCACCAAGGTGTCATCGACCTCCAAAACCGGGCACGGAAGCGTTCCCCAAGCCGGATCGATCTTGCTAACCACCACCGCTGAGGCTCCAGCGGCGGCCGCTTGCGGCACGAAGGTATGCGCGTCGAACTTTTCGCCGATGAGAGCAAAAAATAGGTCTCCCGCGGCCACTTTGCGGGTGTCCGTGCTCACGCTCTCGACCAGACGCGAAGCGTCTCCGTGCACGGTGGCGTGCGCGTAGGAGGCGAGTGTGCTGAGAGCTGTCGGTGACATGAAGAAAAAATGACGACTTCAGAATGCCGAATGACGAATGAATGCCCCAAGACCGAAGGCCGAATGGCATTGCATTCGGGCTTCATTCGTCATTCGGCATTCGTCATTCATCATTGCGGCGGCGGTCATGGGCGGTCGAATCGGTTAGGTGGTCCAAAGCCGCCGCGTTGAGCCTGCATCGCTTCGCGTTCGGCTTCGCGCTCTTCGCGTTCTTGGGCGCGAGCGGTTTTCGTGTGGAAGACGAGCTGGCGGGCGACCTTGCGGTCGTCGAAGGGATGTTTCTTGCCTTGGATGTCCTGGTAGTCTTCGTGGCCTTTGCCCGCGATGACGATGATGTCGCCCGGACGGGCATTCTCGATGGCAATCTGAATGGCCTGACGGCGGTCGGCGATCACCGCGTGGCTGTTCGGGCGAGCAAAACCGGCCTTCGCATCATTCAAGATGGCCTGCGGGTCTTCCGTGCGCGGATTGTCAGAAGTAAGCACGCAGATGTCGCTGCCTTGCTCGGCTGCGGAGGCCATTTTCGGGCGTTTGGTGCGATCACGATCGCCACCGCAGCCGAAGACGGTGATGATGCGGCCGGGGCGCAGGGCACGAACGGTCTTCAAAGCATTCACGATGCCATCGGGCGTGTGCGCATAGTCCACGAAGATCTGAAAGCGCGTGGTGGTATCGGTGACGCGTTCGAGGCGTCCGGGCACCTGCGGGGCTTTTTGCATGTTGGCGATGGCTTCGCGGAGATTCAGGCCGGAGCTGCTCACGGCAGCGAGAGCAGCCAGCGTGTTGTAAACATTGAAATCGCCAATAAGGGGCGTGCGCACAAGGAAGCTGCGGCCTTTGGCATCCAATTCGAACTGCGTCCCCGTCATATCGTAGCGCACGTTGTTCGCACGGAAGTCGCTGCCGACGCCGAAGCCGTATTTGATGATGCGACCGGTGTTGTTGAAGCGCTCAATGAGCTTGCGACCCCAAAGATCGTCCGAGTTGATCACGAGCGAGGCTTTCGGCGTGTCGGCGGCGATTTGGAAGAGCTTCACCTTCGCCTCGAAATACTTCTCCATCGTGCCGTGGTAGTCGAGATGGTCCTGCGTGAGGTTCGTGAAGATGGCGGAGGCAAACGGCAGGCCATGGGCGCGATGCTGGTCGAGCGCGTGCGAGGACACCTCCATGGCGCAGGCACGGCAGCCATTGCCGCGCATCTGGGCGAGCAGGCTTTGAATCTCCAGCGACTCCGGCGTGGTGTGCGTGGCAGGCACATGCTGGCCGCCGAGATCATAAAAAATGGTGCCAAGCAATCCGCAGCGCATCTGGCCGAGATTCATCAAATGATGCGCGAGGAAGGCGGTGGTCGTTTTACCATTCGTGCCGGTCACCCCGATGAGCGTCATGTTCTTGGCTGGATGACCATTCAAGGCCGCCGCGGCATCCGCGAGCGCGATGCGCGAGTGACGCACATGAATCCACGGCGTGGTGCAGCCGTCTGGCGGAGCCTGTTCCGCGATGATGGCGGCACAACCGGCCTCGATGGCCTTCGGAATGAAGGTGTGGCCGTCCACGCTGCTGCCACGCAGCGCCACAAAGGCGATGCCGGGCCCTGCTTTGCGTGAATCGTAGGCGAGGTCGGTGATTTCCGTGTCCAGCGAACCGCTGGTCATGGGCTTGTCGAGATGAGGAATGAGGTCGCGAAGAGTCATTTTATGGCTGGCCTCCTTTTTGCGCGAGGTTCATGCGCTTCTGGTGGCGGGTAGCGAGGTGGTGCAGCGTCTCGCGCACGACCTCGGCAAAGATGGGACTGGCGACCTTTCCGCCGCGGATGTCGTGATGGTCCTTTGCCACCGGATCATCGAGCATGACGACGCAGGTGACCTGCGGCTTCTCCACCGGCGCAAAACCCGCGAAGGAGGTCACATAATGGTTCGGGATGTATTTGTTAAGCTTGTCGTCGTAGCGGACCGAGGTGCCTGTCTTGCCTGCCACGCGGATCTCCGGAGCGAGTGACGCACGCTTGCCAGTACCTTCGAGCACGACGCCTTCGAGGAAGTCACGCAGATGCGCCGCGGTGGCCGCGGTGCAGGCCTGGCCGACAGGTCGCGGCGGCACATGCGCCCCCTTCCCGTCCGGCGTGGTGATGCGGTCAATGATCCGCGCCTGCATCAGCGTGCCGCCATTGGCAACAGCCCCGTAAGCCAGCGCAACATGCAGCGGCGTGGTGTTGAGGTTGTAGCCGACGCAGACGTTCTTCTGCGTGGGATTGCTCCACTTGCCCATCGGCAGGATGCCGGGCTGCTCACCACTGAGACCGATGCCGGTGCGCTGGCCAAAGCCGAAGCGCTTCGCGTAGTCGAGCAGCGAATCGCGGCCGATGCGCTTGAAGATCTTATACGTGCCGATGTTGCTGGAGTGGACGAGCACGCCCTTCACGGTCTGGCGACCGTTCGATTCGTCGTCGTTGATCCAGACCTTGAGCTTCGGCTCAAACCAATGCCAGTCCTCGCAGTCAATGATCTCGGTGGGTGTGACTTTTTTCATGTCAAGCGCCGCGGCGAGCGTGACGATCTTGAAGGTGGAGCCGGGCTCGTAGAGGCCGCCGTGCACATGATTGGTCCAGGTCGACTCGTCCGGGTTTTCGCTGTCGCGATGCGGACGTGCGGCAGCAGCGAGGATCGAGCCGGTGAAAGGATCCGTGACGACAATGACAACGCGCTTGGCCTGGTGGGACTTCCATTCGCGCTGGCAAATGCCCTCGACGATGTCCTGGAGCTGCATGTCGATCGTGAGATGGATGTCGTGGCCGTTGCGCGGCTCGACGACCTTGCCGCGATACGCGGGCAGCTCATTTCCAGAGCGGTCACGCTCGATAAACTGCTCGCCAGGAACGCCGGAAAGCATGCCGTCCATGAGTTTTTCAACGCCCCACAGGCCGTGGTTGGTCTTCGTGTCCGTGTCACCGATGAAGAGGGAGATTCGGTCCTTCGCGGGGAAGGTGCGCTCGACGACCGGGCGGAGATACACACCAAACAGACGCTCCTTTTTGAGCACCTCGGCGATGCTTTCGGCACGCTCGTCTTCGATGAGTTTTTCGAGAATGACCTCGCCTTTGTCGGCGGTGATTTTTGTCAGCACCTCGTCCTTCGGCAAAGAAAGCACCGGAGCGAGCTTCGTGGCGATGTGCTCGTGATACGCGGCGAGCGTCTCGGCGTCCGTCATTGTCTCGCGGATCTCGATGGCCTTCACCCCGCGCAGCGTGGCAAGGCGATGACGCACCGTGACGATCTCGCGCAGGTGGGCGCGGTCAGTGTGGAGCTCGCTGAAGGCCTCGTCGAAGGAGAGGAAGTCGTCGTTGTAGTCGCGGATGGTGCCGCGATGCGCCGGCAGGGTGATGTGGCGCTGGTATTTGTTCGCGGCGAGACCGGCGAGGCGAGGCGACTCTTTGATCTGAATGACCGCGAGCTTCCACGTCACCATCGAAAAGCCCGCCAGCAGCACGAACAACAACCCCATCATGCGACGGCACAGCGGGCGGTCGCGGCGGAGCTGAGTGTGATCTGGGAGGGGCTGGCTCAAGGTGCGGGAGTGTTTTGCGCGAGGGTGCGGGCGACGGGGATCGCGGCTGGGACAGGCGCTTCATGCGTGCTCAAAGCGACAGCGGTGGGCGCGAGAGCGGCAGTGGGCATGACGAGGATGCGGCCCTCATCGAGCGGGCGGAGCATCGTGGCGATCTTCGTGAGGCGCGGCTGCACTCGCTGCGAGGCAAAGGCCTTCTCTTTGAACTGCGCGAGCTTTTCGATCTCCGTGCGCAGCAGGCGGATCTCATCTTCCACCTTTCGCTGCTCCTCGCCGAGGGCTCGGACGCGGTTCTTGCCCACCACAATGCCGAGCCCGGCGAGCGCGAGCGAAGCCACCACGACGATGATCGCGGTGATGGCGGTCAGGCTGAGGCGGTTCCGATAGCGGGTGGCGCGACGGGCTTTCATGATGGCAGGCGTTCGACGACACGCAGGCGGGCGCTGCGAGCGCGGGGATTGAGTTCGAGTTCGGCCTCGGAGGCCTCGATGGGCTTCCGCGTGATCAATTTGAGCATGCAGTCCGGATTCGGCCGCGGCGCGGGCCACTCGGGGCGGTCCAGCTCGGGCGCGGAAAGGTGCGCGAAGGTCTGTTTGACGATGCGGTCCTCGAGCGAGTGGAAGGTGATCACCGCGAGGCGTCCACCGGGCTTCAGCCACTTCGGCGCGGCGGCAAGAAAGTCACGCAACGCGGCGAGCTCGTCATTCACGGCGATGCGCAGCGCCTGAAACACCAGCGTGGCAGGGTGACGCTTACCGCGCTTCGGCGAGGCGGCGGCGACGATCTCTGCGAGCTGCGTGGTCGTCTGGATGAGGCGTGACGAGCGGGCCTTCACGATGGCGCGGGCGATGCGGCGGGCATTTGACTCCTCACCATACTCGAAAAAGATGCGCACGAGCTCCTCCTCGGCGGCGGTGTTGATCACATCGGCGGCGGTTTGATCCGCGGCGGTATCCATGCGCATGTCGAGCGGCGCCTCTTTATTAAAGGAGAAGCCGCGGGCACCGTCATCGAGCTGGTGGCTCGAAACGCCGATATCGACCAGCATGCCGTCAAAACCGGAAACCCCCGCCTCTTCGACGATTTGCGGGAAGTGGCGGAAATTGCCACGCAGGGCACAGAAGCGGTCCGCGTAGCCTTTCAGGCGGGCGTTGGCATAGGCGAGCGCCTGCTCGTCCTGGTCCATCGCCACCACACGGGCTCCCTGCTGCAAAAGCGCCTCGCTGTGGCCTCCACCACCGAGTGTGCCATCGAAAAGGAGTTTGCCGGGCGTCGGCTGAAGAGCCTCGATGGTCTCTGCAAGGAGCACCGGAAGGTGGTAA
>JBJONJ010000384.1:0-3205 GCA_046051905.1 Verrucomicrobiota bacterium | reverse complement strand
CTGCCCGTTGAGATGCGGGCGGAGATCTTCGTCGGCTACATGTCCTGCCGGCTCACCGGGAAGACGATGCTCAGCGGCCAGGCGGCCCAGAGCGGCACACCGAGCGCCGCCAGCATGCTGGTGAAGCCGCCCATGTAGTCCTGATCACGCTGTCTTGGGCCGGAGTGGTTCCGGGATCATCTCCAGGAAGGTGGCATTCGCATACGCATAGGCTGGATAAGTGGGATCTTTGGCGCAGGCGTCGGCATTCGGAGTGTAGCGCCAGTGCTTGTACATCCACATCCAGCACTCGGGATGCTCGCGGATGGCGGCTTCGAAATCATTCCACACGCGCTGGGTGAGCTCACGCGTGTCATCATCAGGCCCCGGCTGGATCGCTTCAAACAATCGGGCCTCGTAGCGACCGCCCGGCAGTGGCCGGCACACGCCGGTGATGATCGAAAGGCCGAGCCGCTTCGCCAGCTCCACATGCAGCGTGGGCACGCAGGTCCACATGCCAAAGCATTGGATGGCCGCGGCCGCCTTGCCGGGGGCGATGTTCAGATCGGTGAGCAGGCCAGCATGGCCGTGGCGCTTCAGCGTTTTGATGAGTTTGATCATCGCGTTCTCTTGCGGGATGATGGTGTGGCCGGAGTGCTGGCGGAGCTTGGTGAAGAGCCGGGTAAGCGCGGGGTTTTTAAAGTCCTGCGCCACCACGGTGAAGGGGAAACCGCGGAAGCCCCAGATCATGCTCACCAGTTCGAAGTTGCCGAAATGCGGGGTCACCCACACGCCGCCGGTGCGGCGTGCCTGCTCCTCGAGCTCTGGCTGCGGGATGTGGATGTCAAAGAAGGGCTGCCAGTTGTCCGTCGTGAGCCGGGTGGACCAAAACAAGTCGAGAAATGTCCGCGCAAAGGTCTGATACGATCCCTGGGCGATGCGGCGGCGACCCGCGTCATCATATTGATCTCCAAAGGCATGCTTCAGGTTGTCCAGCGCCGTGGTGCGTCCGCGTTTGTCTAGATGAAACGCCAGGGCACCGATGCCTCGGGCCAGGGCCAGCAGCACCGGACGGGGAAGACGTGGTAAAATCCACGCCACGACTTCCAGCAGGGCGGTTTCCAGGAAATAGCGGAGCTTCTTCACGAGGTGTTGGCGTTTATGAAAAGTGCGTTACGGTGGACTTCATGTCCCACAGCCTCCCTAGCATCCTCAAGCGACTTCTCAAGCAGCCCACGGCCCCGTTTCATGAGTACCATGTCCGCGCCGAGATCGAGGCTCTTTTGAAGGACACGCCATTTGTGAAGGTCAAGCGTGACAAGTTCGGCAACCTGCTCGTGACCTACAAAAACGGCACCTCCCGCAGCAAGCCCACCTGGGTCTTCGGCGCGCACATGGACCATCCGGCCTTTGTGCAGGGGGATGATGGCTGGCAGTTTCTCGGCAGCAGCGTGATTCCTGAGATGGATGCCGCCATCAAGCGCGGCCTGCGTAAATCCCATGGCGAGATTGCCACCTGGAACTTCCCGGTCAAAATCACCGGCACCCGCATTGAAGCGGCTGCTTGTGACGACCTCATCGGCTGCGCGATCATTGTGATGACGCTCATCGAGCTCGCCCGGCTGGAGATCAAGACCACGGTGCATGCCGTGTTCACCCGCGCGGAGGAGGTCGGCTGGCTCGGAGCCTGGCATCTGGCGCAAAACTGGCCCTTTGGGAAGGACAGCGTGTTTGTCTCCATCGAAACCAGTCGCCCGGTGAATGGCGCGGTGATGGGGCAGGGACCGATGGTTCGTGTGGGAGATCGCGTTTCCGTGTTCGACAGCGAGGCGGTGGCCGTTTTGACCACCACGGCCAAGGAGCAGGCCATCCGCGTGCAGCGCTGCCTGCTCGATGCGGGCGCGTGCGAGGCCACGGCCGTGCAGGCCGCCGGTGTGCGCAGCGTGGGCATCTCCGTGCCGCTCGGCAATTATCACAACATCGGGCCGCAACGCCAGATCAGCCCCGAGTTTGTCATGATGGACGATGTGAAATCACTCATCGACCTGCTCAAAGCCCTCGTCGCCACCAAACACGATGGCATCGGCGAGCGCACCATTCGTGAGCGTGTCGAAATGCGCATGGCCGAGCATGCCGACCATTACAAGGCGGGCACGAAGCTCTTCCGCTAAGTCGATCGCCTGTTCCACGCCACCAGCTCATCATACTTGGCCCCGGTGCCGCCGAAGAGGTCGAGAGCGCTGCCCACCGTGCCGTCCACGCGGCCGTGGCTCAGTTCGTCGATGCGTTTGAGGTCGTCGAGATGGCGGATGCCGCCCGCATAGGTCATCGGAATGGGCGAATGCTCGCCGAGGAAGCTCACGAGCTTCTCATCAATGCCCTCGCACTTGCCCTCGACATCCACGGCATGGATCAAAAACTCGGCGCAATGTCCAGCGAGCCATTTCAGCGACTCCGGCGTCACATCGAGCGTTGTCAGCGTCTGCCAGCGGTTCATGGCCACCGTCCATCCGGTGGCCGTCGCCTTGCAACTGAGGTCGATGACGAGCTTTTCGCGGCCCGCGGCCTTCACCATGCTTTCGAGCTTGGATTCGCTGAAGGTGCCATCCGACTCGAAAAGGTAGCTCGTCACGATCACATGGCTCGCGCCCGCATCGAGATACTCGGCCGCGTTTTCCGGACGGATGCCTCCGCCGATCTGCAAACCATTCGGAAACGCACTCACAGCGGATTTGGCAGCCGCCTCATTGCCTTTGCCGAGCAGGATCACATGTCCGCCGTTCAAGCCGTCACGCTGGTAGAGCCGGGCATACCACGCCGAGTCGCGGTCGCTGACGAAATTGGTCTTCAAACCCGTTCCATCATCACGCAGCGAGGAGCCGACGATTTGCTTCACGCGACCGTCGTGGAGGTCAATGCAGGGGCGGAACCGGGTCATGAGCGCGGATCAATAATTCAGCGCCTTCAGCTCCGGCAGGGTGAACTGGCCGTCCTTGCGGATGAGCTTGCCATCGAACCAGATTTCGCCGCCGCCGTATTCGGGGCGCTGGATGTTCACAAGGTCCCAATGCACCTGGCTGCGGTTGCCGTTGTCGGCGGGGCCTTCGTAGGCCTGGCCGGGGGTGAAGTGGAAGCTGCCG
Source organism: Verrucomicrobiota bacterium (assembly GCA_046051905.1). Classification (GTDB taxonomy): domain Bacteria; phylum Verrucomicrobiota; class Verrucomicrobiia; order Verrucomicrobiales; family Verrucomicrobiaceae; genus Prosthecobacter. The sequence continues at coordinate 86 of JBJONJ010000384.1, read as the reverse complement.
GCGATCTTCTCGTCGAAGAGGATGTCACGCATGGGCTCCTTGATCTCGCGATTGAAGCCAATGGCGAACTCCCCGATGTAGCGGGC
>JBJONJ010000383.1:0-4250 GCA_046051905.1 Verrucomicrobiota bacterium | reverse complement strand
GACTTTTTGGCCGATTACCTCATGCAAAACGGCTGGAGCCTCAAAAAGCTCCACACGCTCATCTTGAGCAGTCGCACCTGGCAGCAGAGCAGCCATGCCTCGCCCGAAAAACTCCTCAAAGATGCCGACAACGAGCTGCTCAGCCGTTTCAACCGCCAGCGCCTCGACTATGAAACGATGCGCGACTGCATCCTCGCCGCCACCGGCGAGCTCGACACCTCAAAGCAAGGCGGCCGCGCCATCGAATTGAACGCGAAAGACGCCGACACACGCCGCACGCTCTACCTCAAAGTCGATCGCTACGACCAGGCCACCGTGCCTGCCATGTTCGACTTCGCCAATCCAGATGGCCACAGCCCGCAGCGCTTCAACACCACCGTGCCGCAGCAGGCGCTGTTTTTGATGAACAGCCCCTTTCTGCGCACCCGCGCCGATTCCATCGCCAAGGCCACGAAGCTCCAAGGCAGCACGCTCGACTCCGAGGCGCTGCGCTCGATGTATCAGCGCATCCTCGCCCGCGATCCGCGACCGGATGAGGTCGAGCTCGCCCAGCGTTTCATGGCCGACGCCACCGTGCTCGATGCCGAAAAGCCCTTCCGCTGGAGCTACGGCACCGTCACGCTCACCCGCGGTGCCGATGGCAAACCGGCGTTTAGCGGCTTCGAGCCCTTCAAGCACCTCACGGAGCGTGCGAACGGCGGCCAGCGCCTCTGGATCCCCAGCGAAAAAATCCCCAGCGCCGACGCAAAGTGGGGCCACGCCTTCTGGGCCAACTACGGCGGCCACGCCGCGCCAAAGGACCTCGTCGTCGCTGCCCGCTGGCATGTGCCGTCCGATTTGAAAGTGACCATCGACGCCACCCTCAGCCGCAAAACCGATCGTGGCGACGGCGTCCACGCCTGGATCCACAACAGCCGCACCGGCGTGCTCAGCGAGTATCTCTGCCATCCGCAGAACAAGCAGCTCCCCACCCACCTCACCACCGACGTGAAGAAAGGCGATGTCCTCAGTTTCCTCGTTCACAACGAAGCCAGTACCGACAGCGACAGCTTTGAGTGGCAGCCCCGCATCACCCGCGCCGACTCCGACGAGCTCCTCACCGACGCCAAAGCCGACTTCTGCGACGCCAGCCGCTGGCCCTTCGGCCGCGCCAAGCCCCAAAGCCCCCTCAGCCAGCTCGCCCAAGTGCTCCTCATCAGCAACGAGTTCATGTTCCTCGACTAAAGTTGCCTTGTTCCTGCGGAACAGGGTCCTTGTTGCACAGCAACAAGGCTACTTTGCAGCCGTCACCACACCTCGACACGCAGTCCCGGCACCCGGCGAAACTCCCGCTCATTGCGAGTCGCCAGAGTGAAATCATGCACAAGCGCCGTCGCGGCGATCCACAGGTCATGCGCTCCGATCATTTGTCCTGAAGACTCTAATTCCGCCCAGATCAGCGCATGCTTTCGAGCCACCAGATGATCTGCCGGAAGCGAAGGCGCTTCACGAAGACACCTTTCGACAAAGAAGGCGCGTTTGGCCGCTCTCTCAGGCGTGCTGGCACGATGAACGCCGTGCCAAAGCTCGCTTTCCGTCACCGCAGAAACAAAACACGGTGCATCACCCGCTCTCTCGATAAACGCCTCGGACGCCAGCGTCCCGCGTTCCATGGCGATAAAGATGCCAGAATCGATCAAGTAGCCCATGGCGACGCGGCTGGCCGGTTCATGTGTTCGCGTCCAGCCTCCACATCCGCGGCAAAGGCTGCCAGTTCATGCTCATCAAGCCCGTCCGCAGCATTCATTGTAGCAAAAAGGCTCCTCACGGTGCCTCCGCCAGCAGGAACGGGCATCAACCGGAACATCACCTTCGCTCCTTCCGGCTTCACGAAAACATTCTCCCGGCCATCTTCGAGACTCTTCCAAGTCTCGGACGGCAGTCCTGCCAGTTCTCTCGGGGTGATCGTCATGGCCTACAGATAAGCCCGAATCCCTGCCCGGCAAGGCTGGATGCCATCGTTGCCCTGTTCCTGCGGAACAGTGCCCTTGTTGCACAGCAACAAGGCTACTTTGCTATCGACTCGGTCACGGCCGCTCTGGTATCCTGCCAGGATGAAAGTGCTTCGCATTGCCGCCATCTGCTCGTCACTGGGCTTGTTGTTTAGTTGCGTCTGGTTCACGCAAAAGCAGTCGAATCCGACCATGATGCCGAGCTCCAAAGTGCTTGTGCTGCCCCACAATGACCCGGGCAAGCCACCTGCGATCATGCCCGGCTCTAAAAGCGGTGTTCTTGTCATGCCGGGAAGCAAATCCTTCACTGGCGGTGCGGCAGTCAGCTCGCAGTTGTTGCAAACCAACCCTTCGCAACAGCCTGCCAAGCCATGACTCAGCCCGCTCACCACACCTCAAGCGTTCGAGGATTGCGGCAGCGTCACCCAATGAAAAAGCCGACCCTTCTCCGCATCACCGCTGTGGCATCCTCACTCACCCTGCTCGCAGGTTTTGTGTGGCACTCGCACACGACTCCGAATGTGCCACCGCCAGATCCGCTCGGAATCCGTCAGGATGGCAGGGCTAATCATTTGGAAGCGTTGCTCAAGACCGGAGAACCTATCAAAACCAGCTCAACCTATCCGATGAGCCGCTACGACCTCCGCATGATTGGTTCCAAAAGCATCAATCAGCCCATTTTTTCCATCCGAAGGGCACGTCCAGGCCCTTACTCATTCGAGTTCATCTTCTCAGGCAGCGAAAAAGACTCCGCGATGCCTGAAATGCCTTACTTCATCAAAACCGGTGCCCCCCCGACCTTCGACCTGTTCGGCCAACAACCATCCACCAGGCCCGCACCATGAACTGGATCACCACGTTGCTCTCCGTGGGCCTCAGCCTGCTCTTCCTCGTCGCGGTCTTCCGGCCGTTGGAGATGCTCTTTCCGGCTCGCGAGGGTCAAAAATTCCTCCGGCCGGCTTTTTGGACCGATCTGCTGTTTTTGCTCGGGCAGTATCTGCTGTGGAGCGGGCTTGTTTTCTGGGCGTTGGACCACTTTCGCGGTTGGTTGCACGGTTTCGTGCCGGCGGACTTCCGCGCCGCCGTCGCAGCACAGCCGTGGTGGTTGCAAGCGATGGAAATGATCGTGCTGAGCGACTTCTGCATCTACTGGGCGCATCGCCTGCAGCATCGCGTGCCGTTTTTGTGGCGCTTTCATTCCATTCATCACAGCGCCGAGCACCTCGACTGGCTCGCGGCGCACCGCGAGCATCCGCTCGATACGATTTACACCGTCGGCATCATCAACCTGCCCGCCTTCATCCTCGGTTTTCCGCTGGAGACACTCGCGGGCTTCCTCGCCTTCCGCGGGCTGTGGGCCATTTACATTCACTCGAATGTCCGCCTGCCCCTCGGCCCGCTGCGCATGCTCATCGGCGCCCCCGAGCTGCACCACTGGCATCACGACAAAGCGCGTGACGCCGGCAACTACGCGAACATCTCGCCGCTCATGGACCTGCTCTTCGGCACCTACCGCTGCCCCGATCACGAGCCGGAGGCCTTCGGCATCCACGAACCCGTGAATCAAGGCTACTTCTCACTCCTCTGGCACCCATTTCGCCCAAAAAGTGCCGACAAAAGCTGAGGAATGAAGTCCGCGGCTAGGACAGGCACACCCTTTGCCAAATTGCGCTCGGGCATTCTGGCACGGGCTGTGCTTAGATGGAAGCATGTCCTCGTTGTTCGATGACTACCAACCAGGTAGCTTTTTTGATGAAATGTTCGATTCGCCCGCGCATGCCCGCGAGCATTACTCGGGCATTACCGGCAGTATCGGCACCCTCACACCCGGAGAATACGCCGCCCGCCAGCGAACGGCCGACGCGGTGTTTTTGCGTCAGGGCGTGACGTTTACCGTCTATGGCGACACGCAGGGCACGGAGCGCATTTTCCCCTTCGACCTCATGCCGCGCATCATCCCGCGGAAGGAATGGGAGCGCGTGGAGGCCGGCCTCATCCAGCGCATCACGGCGCTGAATCTCTTCCTGAACGACGTCTATCACAGCCAGCACATCTTGAACGACAAGACGCTGCCGGCCGAGCTCGTCCTCTCTGCCAGCCACTACCGGCCGGAGTTCAAAGGCGTCAAAGTGCCGCACGGCATCTACATCCACATCTGCGGCACAGATCTGGTCCGCGATGACAAGGGCGAGTACTTCGTGCTCGAAGACAATGGCCGCTGCCCTTCCGGTGCCAGTTACATGCTGGAAAACCGCAACG
>JBJONJ010000382.1:0-3667 GCA_046051905.1 Verrucomicrobiota bacterium | reverse complement strand
GAGTGGGGCCAGCTCCCGATTCCGAAGAAGCTCATCCTGCAAGGCATCCGCGACATGGTGCGCCTGAGCGACTGCCGCATGAGCGGCACCAGCTACGGCGCGTGCGCCCTGCACATCGCGCCCGAAAGTGCCGTCGGAGGCCCGCTTGCGCTCGTGAAAAACGGCGACCTCATCGAGCTCGACGTTCCCAATCGCAAACTGCACCTCCACGTCAGCGATGAGGAACTCGAAACACGCCGCGCTGCCTGGAAACCCGCCCCGCCGCGTTACCACCGCGGCTACGCGAAGCTTTTCGTCGAACACGTCACGCAGGCGGACCTGGGGGCCGACTTCGACTTTCTCCAGCATGGCCCCGCAGTGCCAGAGCCGGATATTTTTTGAGTCATGACCGAGGGTTCTTTCGCCTTCAAAGAGTCCCGGGAACGCAGAACGATTCGCCTTGATGAATATCACCCGGTCGGCGTTCGGCATCCTTGGCATTGTCCCGCTGGGGTTCATCTAGGCTTTTTAGAGAACCAAGTTTACAAGCCCAAGCAGCACAACCGCAAGAGTTCCATGAGCGTCTCTTAATTCCAATTCAATCCTAGCTAGGTCCAAACCAGTGCGCGTGCGTTTCATCTCCGGATCCCCGTAGATCCCTCTCCAGTATATCTTTTCTCGATTCGCCGCCAGACACTGCGCACTGACTGGCACCAACGTTCGGTGATAATAGGGTGGTTTTTGGCACATTCTTCGCAAACCCAGTTCAGATCCTTACCCTTCCACGTGAACCACACGGGCATGCACTTATTTGCTACGTCTTCCGCCAAGTGCGGGCAGATGAATTGCGGGTCATCACTTTGCATCGGAACAGCGAAAGCAGTGTCCGGGCTCCGCCCAAAGAACAAAATGTGATGGGCCCACGTCTAATTACCAAGAGCCTAGGGTTGAAGCGGTGGATGCTCTCGACATCGTCACGCTCCCATGATCACCACCGCCTCCGATCCGCTTTGGCCGCGCTCCTTTTGGAGTGAAGTGCCGGATTCGGATCGGGCGGCGCTGCGGGAGGTACTGGCGGAGTTGCTCGGACGTGGCGTGCTGCTGGGCGATGAGGGCGGTGGGCGCGAGATGTATCTGCTGGCTCGCGATCACTACCGCACACACGTGGAGGACTACCTCGCGCCGCTGGCGCTGGAGTTGATCGTCGATGAGGAGCACTCGCTGCTGCAGGCGAGGCCGCGCACGGAGTCGTGCTTGCTGCTGGGTCGTTTTGATAAAGATGAGACGCTCGTGCTGCTGGCGCTGTGGCGGCTTTACGATGATGAAATCAGCACCGGCAGCCAGGAGGCGGTCATCGTGACGGTGGACCAGCTCTGGGCCGCGTTGAAGGTGTACTTCGATAAAATCACCACGCCGGAAAAATCGCAGATCGAGGCCTGTCTGGCCCGTTTGCGCCGTCACCGGCTCATCCGCACGCTGAAGCCGGAGGGCATGACGCAGGCCGGTGAGATGCAGATCGAGATTTTGCCCTCGCTGGCGCGGGTGATCCCGTTTGATGATCTCGCGGCTTGGCAGCAGCGGGTGGAGCTGCATCAGCCGGTCAAAGATGACGCGGAAGGCGGGGAGGCCGCCGCATGAGCCATCAACGCATCACCTTGAGCCGCATCCTCGCGGTGAACTGGTATGGCTACCGCCAGTTCATCGATGTGGCAGGCCTCTCGCTCATCACCGGCGCGAATGGCAGCGGCAAGAGCGCGCTGCTCGATCTCATCCAGTTCGTCATGCTCGGCGAGCAGCAGAGCAAGTTCAACAAGGCCGCCGCCGGCGCGGGCAGTGGTCGCTCGCTGCGCGGCTACTGCCTGTGCGACACGAACACGACCGGCCGCGATGGCGCGGAGCGTTATCTGCGGCCCAGTAGCGTCACGCTGGCCGGTTTGGAGTTCACCTGGCCTGCGAAAGACGGCGAGGAGCCACGTCGCGAGACCTGGGGCGCACGCATCGAGTATGAAAGCCCCACCGCGAAGCCTTCGACGATCTGGTTCCGCACTGGACGCCGCCTCGCGTGGCAGGATTTTCTCAACAGCGACGCCGGACCGCAGGCGATGCAATTCCTGCCCGAGGACGAGTTCCGCACGCGGGTGAAGCGCGAGCTCGACGGCGACGTGTGGGACCGCCAGCAGACGTATCGCGCTGAAATGGCGCTGCGCAGCCATCTGGGATTCGATGAAGAGCAGATGGGCAAGACGCTGCCCCGCGCGATGGCCTTCGAGCCGGAGAGCAACTTCGAGAAATTCGTGCGCGAGTTCCTGCTCGAGCCCGGCATGCCGGATGTGAAGGCCGTGAAGGCCAGCGTCGATGCGCATCGTCGTGCGCAGGAGCGGCTGGAAAAGATGCACGACCAGCTCGAGCGCCTGAAGCGCATCTCCACGCATCATCAGGACTGGCTCACCTCGCGGCGCGAGTCCGCGCTCTACTCGCACCTCAGCGATGCTTTGAAGCACGAGGAGGCGCTCGAAGGCCTCACGCGCAGCCGCGCCGAGCTGGAGGAAAAACTCGCCGATGACGAGGAGAACCGCAAAGCGCACGAAATGGCCCTCGAAGAGCGCGAAAGGCTCCGCCGCTCCGTCGAGGCCGCTCGTGCCGCTCTCGGCGACAAAGCCGTGCGCCTCGAAGAAAACGATCGCCGCGGCCGCGAGGTCAAAAACGAGATCGAAAGGCTCGAAGCCGCCTCCAGCAGCTTGCGCGAAAAAATACTGAAGCATCTGCGCCACTGGCAGGACTGGACACTGCACGCGGCACGCCTCGGCCTGCAGGACAGCGCGGATGCTTCCGCCGCCATCTCCGGCATGCAGAGCAAGGACGAGAGCAAGGCGCTCGCCGCCGCCCGCGACTCCGCTCATGCCTACATCAAGCTGCGCGATGAGGCGATGGAGCAGCTGCGCCCAGTCGAGGCACGGCTCGCCGAGCATGAGATGCGCAAGGCCGCGCTGCACAAAGACCTCACGCAACTGCGCGAAGGCCACGCCACCGCCTCGCCGTTTCTGAATGCCCTGCTCGCTCGCGGACAAAAAGCCGTCGCGCTCGGTCGCGTGGTTGAGGTGAAGGCTTCCGCTGAAAAATGGTGGCCGCTCATCGAGAGCGTGCTCGGCACGCATCGCCGCGCAGTCATTCCCGAGGACTTCCGCGCCGCGTGGGATCAGGCGCAGCAGGCCGGCAGCACGAACGAGCCGCTCATTCACCCCGACGAGGCTGCCGCGATCACCGCCGACATCAAAAAAGGCTCGCTGCGTGAGATGGTGGAGACCAAACACCCCATCGTCGGCAAGGTGCTTGATCAATTGCTCGGCGACATCGTGGCCGTGAACAAGGCCGCGCAGCTCGACAAGCATGAGCGGGCGCTTTCGCTCGATGGCTGGCTCAAAGACCCGCCGCGCCGCGTGAAGCTCACGCCGGAAAAAGAGCTCACGCTCGGCGAAGAAGGCCTGCGACGCCTCCGCGACCTGCGCGAGAGCGAGCTGCGCGAGACTGATGCTGTCATCGAAGAGGTGCGGCAGGACCGCGACGACCTCCGCGCGTTTTTGAATCGCGGAGCGGAATGGCATCTCGACCGCTTCACCGTGCCCGAAGGCGCGGACGAGGTGCATCAACTGCCCAAACTGCGCAAAGACCTCGGCGAGCTGCAAGCCAC
>JBJONJ010000381.1:0-5917 GCA_046051905.1 Verrucomicrobiota bacterium | reverse complement strand
ACTAGATTTTCCAATTGTGTGTCCAATCTAGGTTTGATAGCGTTCTCAAAGTAATTCAACCCGCTCCCTTTATGAAGCAGTCTCTCGCCTATTGTGTTTTCATTGCAACAGCACAGTTTGCCTTCGCTGATCCTGAAATGGACAGACTGAAAACAGCTTACGAGGCAGCCGTTGAACGCAGCGTTGCCCCAATTCGTTCAACGTATGAGAAAGAACTGCTGAAGTTGATGGAGAAGCACGCCAAAGCGGGCAATCTCAACGCTGCTCTTGAGGTGAAAACAGAGATCGAGCGTTTAACTGGTAAACCAGTCGCTGATGCTTCGTCATCCAAGACCTCCACAACGGCTGTATCCAAACCTCGCGTGCTTGAGCAATACTTCGTTGGTAAAACATGGCGGTCGCCGACTGGAACCAGCTTCACATTTAACGAAGACGGAACTGGGCAACGGGCTTTCGGGAATGACAAAACAGACTTTAAGTGGAAGCAACGCGGCAAAGATACAGTGGAAGCAGTCGGTCCGGGAACCGCAGGAGGCAGTGAGCGGAGTTGGTTTTTCCGTTTCGTCTCCCTCGATGAGGCCTACTACGGCAACAATAAGGACACCACTGATGCTAAGCTGACTTTAAAGCCTTGAGACGAGACTAAAGACAACACGCTGACTAAAGCTGTGGAGGTTGATTCTTTGGTCGAGACGTTCAGAACAATGCCTTCACCTCCTCCGCGATGATCTCCAGGCCTTCCTGCACGATGTGCGGGGGCTGGGAGTAGGTGAGGCGGAGGCATTCGTGGGGGTGCTGCCAGGGCGGGTCGAGGCCGAAGGCGAAGTAGTGGCCGGGGATGACGAGCACTTTGCGGGCTTTGAGGCGGCGGTAGAGCTCGGCGGCGGGGATGGGCAGGCCTTTGAGCCAGAGCCAGAGGAAAAAGGCCCCTTCCTGCGCATGGAGCGCCCATGGGACCTTTTCGCCGAGGGCGGCGGCGAGGATGGACTTGGCGTGGTCGCTGCGTTCGCGATAAAACGGGCGAATGGTGTCGCGGCCGAGCCGGATGAGCGTGCCATCGGCGAGCAGCGGGGTGAGGATGGCCTGGCCGAGGTTGCCGTTCGAGAGCGCGGTGATGGCGTTCATGTTCGATAAGGCTTTCACGATGGGCGCGTCGGCAACGACGATGGCATTGCGCACGCCGGGCAGGCCCACCTTGCTCATGCTGATGCTGAAGATCATGCCGGGCTGCCACTTCGGCTGGAAACCGTTGTGGATGACGCCGGGGAAGGGATGGCCGTAGGCGTTGTCGATGATGAGCGGGATGTTTTGAGCGACGCAGAGGGCGTGCAGAGTTTGAAACTCGTTTTCGGTCAACACATTGCCCGTGGGGTTCGTGGGGCAGCTCACGGCCATGGCGGCGATCGTCGGATCAAGGCGCAGGCGGTCGAAGTCGACGTGGTATTTGATCTCGTGCGGGCCGGTCTCGGTGATTTTGGGCAAACAGGCGGTGAACTGGCCCTCGCACAGCGCCTGGTTCGCGTAGCCGATGTACTCGGGCAGCAGCGGGAAGAGAACGCGGCGCTTTTTGCCAGAGGTGGCGCCCGCGAGGAGGTTGAAGAGCAAAAAGCAGGCGCTCTGGCTGCTGGGCAGTACGGCGATGTTTTCGCGGGTCACGTCCCAGCCGCACTCGCGCCGCAAAAAGCCCGCCATGGCCTCGCGGAAGAGCGGATTGCCGCCGGGCGGGTCGTAGTTGAGCAGTGCCTTGTCGATGCTGCCATCGGCGAGCATGTCAGCGATGCGCTGACGCCACAGCGCCTGTGCCTGCGGGATGGCAGCCGGTTGCCCGCCGCCGAGCATGCGCATGTCCGGATGGAGCGACAAAGCCTCGCCAAGGTCATCCATGAGCTCCTGGATTCCGCTGGGGCCGCCCAAACGGGTGCCGATGTCTGAGAAAGAGGTCATGGGATGGGAATGACGAATGAGGAATGGCGAAGGTGAGGCCTCCGAAGCGGAAGCTCCTTGAGGTGTGGTGCCCGTTTCCATTCAACGCGAATGATCGCGAATGGCGAACCGAATGAACGCAAATCTCGTTCGTCGGTTTGGTTCGTCATTCAGACTTCGGGATTATCTCGTCATTCTGCATTCGACATTCGTCATTGGAGCGTCAGCCCACGTGTGTGCTGACCCAGTTTCGAATATCGAAATCCTGCGCGGTCTTTTCCACCTGCCAGCGGCCGTCGGCATTCAGCCGGAAGCTACCGATCCAGCGCTGGTGCCATTTTTCGGGTTCGATCATGCTGAGGTGGCATTTGGTGCCGACTTCGTAGAGGTGATAGATTTCACCCACGACCGGCTCAAAGCCGAAATGGGCCTCATAGATGAGTTTGTTCCAGTTGAACGCATCGATGACCTCCATGTAGCGCTCCTGGATCTCTAGCATTTCCTGCTGGAGCTCACGCTCCACCCGGGAGACACCGCGGGATTTGAAGTTGGTAAGATCCTGCGGGACGATCTTCGCGGCGAGGCGTGAAACCGGATAAGCGAGGTAGTTGCCGCGCGGCTCAGGGGCTTGGAGGGCTGTGTCGATGGGGTCCAAAATGTGGGGAAGTAAACGTGATACGCCACGCATCGACTGATGGATTGAACGGAGGCGTTGCCAGCCTCTCAAAATCCGCTTACTCTCGTTCCATGAGCCGTCTTTTCATGCTCCCCAGCTTTGTTGCCTGCACCTTGCTGGCCTCCTGCGCATCCTCTACGATGGATTCCATCCCCACCGGAGAGAAAATGCAGATTTTCAAGGAACAGGCGCAGCGCGACTACCAGCCTGACTTTGCCAGCATCGGCGAGTTGCGGATGAAGAATTTGCTCAGTGAGGCCGAATACCAAAAGCAGCTGGCCGATCTCAATGACAAGGTGGTGCAGCGGGCTCACACGCTCGCATGGAACCAGCATAATCTGGCCGAAATGGAGCGCAAAGCCCAAGGGGTGCCGACACCGGATGCGCCGGTGGCCAACATGGCGCCGAGTGCCATGCAAGGCGGGGCTGGTGGCGGTTCCATGTACCGACCTTCGCAACAGCAGTTCAACATGGCGCAAGGGGTGGGCGGCAGCAACCAGCTTAGCCCGAGCCAGTTCCAAACACGCATGTCATCAGAAGCAGGGGCCATGAGCCGCCAGAATTTCCCAGGGTCGATCTATGACGACCCCACCTTCAACCAGTAGCGCTCAAGTGTCCGAGAGCATCGCCCGCAGGCCGGCAAAAAAGTTGGTATTCTCCTCCTGCGTGACGGTTTCGTTCATGTGCCGGCTGTAATCCATCTCCTCGACAAACTTGCGGTCGAGCTCTTTGAGGAACGGGCTGGGCAATGAGGTTTGCTTCTGGCCCCATTTCACGCGGTTGCGGGTGTAGCTGATCGTCAGGCGCTGCTTCGCTCGTGTGATGCCCACGTAGAAAAGACGGCGCTCCTCGTCCACGCGACCTTCTTCATAGCTGCGACGATGCGGGAGAATGCCCTGCTCGAGGCCAGGAAGATACACGATGGGGAATTCGAGCCCCTTCGACGCGTGCATCGTGATGAGGCAGACACCTTTTTTCTTCTCGATGTCGTCCTTGTCCTCGCGCTCATCGTCGAGGCAGATCTCATCGAGGTAGCCGGTGAGGCCATCGCGCTGATTTTTCTCGTCGTAGGCCGCGAGACTCTTGAGCATCTCGTTCACGCCGGTCTCCCAGCGCACGGTGTCCTCGGGTGTTTTCGCGCCTTTTTTCAGCCAGGCGAGGTATTCGGTCTCCTTGAGGAGCATCTCGCCCATCTCGGCGAGCTTGGTGCCCTCCGCGGTGGCAGCTGCATTGTATTTGGTGACGAGTGAAACGAAGCCACGCACGGCCACGCGGGCCTTTTCCGGCACCTGGCGCTGCCAGTCCGGATCGCAAAGCGCCACCCACACGCTGTGATGCTTCTCCATGCTGCGCTCGCGGGCCAGCTCGGCAATCGAGGGCGTGATGCCACGGGCAGGGACATTGATGATGCGGAGCAAATCGATGTCCGAATGCGGATTCGCGAAGACCTTGAGGTAGGCCACGATGTCTTTCACCTCGCGTCGGTCGAAGAAGCTGCGGGCACCGACGACGCGATACGGGATCCGACGCTGGCGAAAGGCCTGCTCCAGCACGCGGGACTGGTCGTTCGTGCGGAAAAGCACCGCGAAGTCCTCCCACTCGCGCTTGTCGCGGTAGTGCGTGGCCTCGACCTCCTTCGTCACCATGTCCGCCTCCTCCTTTTCATCGGCAGTCACGATGAGCTTCACGTTGTCGCCCTTCTCCGCGCGACACCACAGGCTCTTCGGACGACGTCCGGCGTTGTTTTTGATCAAGCTGTTCGCCGTGTGAAGGATGGGCGTCGTGCTGCGGTAGTTCTCCTCCAGCTTCACGACGTGCGGATTCGGGAAGAAGTTCTCGAACTGCGTGATGTTCGTGATCTCTGCGCCACGCCAGCCGTAGATGCTCTGGTCGTCATCGCCCACCACGCACACATTGAAGGGCGGCGGCACGAGCGCCTTCAACAGGCGCATCTGAAGCGAGTTTGTGTCCTGGAACTCGTCCACCATCACAAAGCGATGCCGCGCCTGCACCTGCTGGCGCACCTCGGCGGTGTTTTCGAGCAATTGCACGCCCAGCAGCAGCAGGTCGTCGAAATCCATCACATTCCGGCCGCGCATCTCGCCCTGGTAGCGCTCCATGATCGCGCCCTCGGTCGATTCTTCGGGATTGCCGAGGCTGTTGCCGTCGTTCTTCGCCTTGCTGATGCGCGAGAGCATCACATTGGCATCCATCGACTCGTCGGAGCTGAGCAAGGTCTTCAGCACCTGCTTCATGAGGCTTTCCTGCTCCGACTGGCTGTAGATGACGAAGTTCTTCTTGTAGCCCACATGCTCCGCGAACTCGCGCAGCAGTCGGGCGCAAAACGCGTGGAAGGTCCCCACGCCGATTTTTTTGCCCAAACCATCGCGCACCATGCCCTTCACGCGCTCGCGCATTTCGTTCGCGGCTTTATTGGTGAAGGTCACGGCCAGGATGTGCTTCGGCTCGATGCCCTCGTTTACCATGTGGGCGATGCGGGCCGTGATCACGCGCGTCTTGCCCGTGCCTGCGCCCGCGAGAATGAGCAGCGGCCCGTGAATGTGCGTGGCCGCCTCGCGCTGCTGGGGGTTGAGAGTGCCGGTGAATCCGCTCATGACCGCATCGCGCCGCGTGATCCAAGGTGGTTAAAAACAGATTTCATGCCCTGCTCATGGCACGCGACGGCGGTGATGCAAGCAGCAGCATTCGCAGGCCGATCATGCCCGGCCGCGCCGGCTGCCCAGCATGCGTTGAATGCGTGCCGGATGCCTGCGCCCGCTGATCAAACCGAGAATCAACAGCCTCGAGGAGCCTTCGGGCACATAAAAGACTTTGTGGGAAAAACGCGCCAGTTTCACCCATCGAATGGACTCGCCGGTGACCAGCAGATGGCCTTTCAACTTGCCCGTGGCCAGGCCGGTCAGTGCGGCTTTGAAATCGGACTCGAAAAGTCCTGCCAAATCCTCGTCCACACCTGCGAACCACTGTTTGGATGTGCGAAAATCCTCCGCTGCCGCCGGGTGGTGCGTCAATTCAAAGAGAAAATCCATAGGCTTCCTGGGTCGAGAGGCCTTTCACTTTGCCACTGCTAAGGTCTGCTGCTCGTTTTTTGAGTTCTTTGAGCAGTCCAGCATCGTCCGCAGGTTCATCGAGGCTTTCCAACAGCAGCACGGCCAGGCTCATTCGCTGGCGGGCAGGCAACCTGAGGGCGCGTTGGCGGATGGGCATGCGGGCGCTGGTCATGAGGCGAATGCTATTCATGAGGTGAAAACCGGCAAGCAAGCATTTGCCGTGCGTAACTCCCTGCGCTTCTAAGCT
>JBJONJ010000380.1:0-18847 GCA_046051905.1 Verrucomicrobiota bacterium | reverse complement strand
ATCGGTGTGTTGCTGCGGGAGCGGCGGATGCAGGAGCTTTCGCCGTTGGGCACATCGAAGGTGCTCAGGAAGGGATACGGCGTGCTGCGGCGGCGGAAGACATAGACGGCGCGGCGATACTTCTGCGCATCCGCCTCCACATGCCAGGGGAAGGGCGCATAGCTGGCGGGCTTCTCAAACAGGTGCTGCGGAGCCGGCGGCATCACACCGCGACCTCCGACGGACGGATTCAGCAAGCCGCTAACGGCAAGCTGGATGTCACGCACGACCTCGCCCTCGACGCGGAAACGCGGCCCACGAGCCAGCAGACGATTAAACGGATCGCGTTCGAGAAGCTCGGGCGTCACATGACTGCTCTGCTGATAGGTTTCGCTCGAAACGATGAGGCAAAGGAGCTTTTTGAGGCTCCAGCCGTTTTCCATGAAGTCAGCGGCCAACCAGTCGAGCAACTCGGGATGCGTGGGTTTGCTGCCTTGCGTGCCAAAATCCTCCGGCGTGTCCACGAGGCCAGTGCCGAAGACGGACTGCCACACGCGATTCACAAAGGCGCGGGCCGTGGTGGGCGATTGATCGCTCGCCAGCCACTTCGCGAAGGTCAGACGAGAGCCATCGGCATTCTTCGGTAGCGGATTGAGCATCGCGGGCACACCGGGGCTCACGCGGTCGCCAGGCTTGGTGAAATCACCGCGCTTCAGCAAGGCCGTCATGCGCGGCTGATCGCGACCATCGAGCACGAGTGTCGTCGCACCTTCGGGATGTTGCTTCCACACGGCTTCGATCTGATCGTTGATGCTCTTCCATTCAGGGACGGTGGTGCGGAAGGCTGCAAACTCGGCCTTCTTGCCATGAAGAGGGTCCGCTTCGGGATTCGCGGCATCGGTGGCGCTAATACGATAGCGACCAAGATTCATCGTCTGAAGGTCGTCGCTGTTCCAGCCACCGTGTTTCATGCTCAGGCCGATCACGAGGCCGGAGTCCGGCTTCACCTCGATGGGCTTCTCCAGCACGAAAACGGCATGGTGCGGCACATTGCGCCTGCCGGGACCCGCGTCGATGCCCCAGGCAGTTTTGTCATCGCCATCAATGGCGTAGGCGATGGGCCCGGTGACGCGTTTGTCTTTCGTGGCGTCCTGATCGCGGGCAAAGGCATCCAGCGGCGTGTTTTCCGGCTCGCCGAAATCGGCGGTGGCTTTGACAAACTTCAGCTTCGTGTCCTTGCCGTCGATCTTCATCGTCACGTTGAACTCGGTAAGCGCCGCGGTGCCCTTCTGCGAGCGGCCGGGGCCATACGCGGGCAGGTTCGGATCATTCATGAGCTCGAGGCGGAAGGCGGAAATCTTCACCGGCTTGTCGAGCAACACGTTGAACTTCACCTCGCTCTTCGTCGGCGCGTATCCTTGCGCCAAAATGCTGCCATCGGGCTGGCGCAGGGCTTTTTCACCGCCGCTGAGATCGTCTTCAAACTTCAGCGTGTTCCAGTTGGGATGGTGGATGGATTTTTTCCAGGCTTCAAGCCGCTGCGGCCAGTCGGCGTGCTCATGCTTGAGCTTGTTTTCCAGTTCCGCCACGCGTTGCAGCACCTGCGAGCGTGCCATCTGCTCGGACGGCGTGTAAACCACACGCCAGGGCTCGTTGTCGTTGTTCAGGAAGGCGAACATCCGGTAATACTCCTCCTGCGAGATGGGATCGTATTTGTGGTTGTGGCACTGCGTGCAGCCGATGGTGAGACCGAGGATGCTCTTTCCGATGGTATCCATGCGATCGAACATCGCCTCCATGCGGAACTGCTCGGGATCGACGCCGCCTTCCTCGTTGATCATCGAGTTACGCAGGAAGCCGGTGGCCACGATTTGATCCTGCGTGGCCTTCGGAAGCTGGTCCCCGGCGATCTGCTCAATGATGAACTGGTTGTAAGGCATGTCCTGGTTGAAGGCATTGATCACCCAGTCCCGGTAAAACCAGATGAAGCGCATCGGGTCCTTCTCGTAGCCGTTTGAGTCCGCGTAGTGCGCCGCATCCAGCCAGTGGCGGCCCCAGCGTTCGCCGAAGTGCGGAGACTTCAGCAGCTTGTCCGTGAGATCGGACAGATCCGTCCGATCGGACGGATCAGGAGGAAGCCCGACGAGATCGAGGTGCATCCTGCGCCGCAAAACCTCGGCCGGAGCCTTCGGTGCGGGTTTGAGGCCTTCTTTTTCCAAACGAGCGCGGATGAAGGCATCGATGGGATTTCCGGCGGCGGGTGGTTTGACCTTCACCGGCAGCTTGAAGGCCCAGTGATCGGTTTTTTGCTCCAGCTTCACACTCGCGCTGTCAGGCCATGCCGCGCCTTCATCGATCCAGCGGCGCACGAGAGCAATCTGCTCCGCGGAGAGAGGATCACCTTTGCGCGGCATGCGCATCTTCGGGTTTTTGCCTTCGATGGCATGCACGAGTCGTGAGTCAGCGCTTTTGCCGGGTAGGATGGCCGTGCCGAAATCGCCACCCTTCATCGCGCTGGGCTTGTGATCGAGGCGGAAGGCCGCCTCCTGCTTGTGCGAGCCATGACAGGAGTAGCAGTGCTGTTTGAAAAGAGGCTGCACATCACGGACAAAATCCACCGGAGCCGCGGCAAGCGAGGTGGAGAGAAAAAGCAGGCTGAATCGCATGGCGCACGGGATACGTCGGCACACGCAGCATTCCCAATCACACCGCATGGAAAATCCGCTGATGACGGCGAAGGACGCCTGGGGTTCACTCCGCTGACATGAAACCCCTCTTCCTCCTCGCCCTAACCATCGTCCTCACCTCCTGCGCCAGCACGATGAACAGCCACCGCATGAAGGCCGCGCAGCGCAAGATGCTCGAAACGCGCCAGCTCCAGCAAGCAGGCCAGTGGGATGAAGCGCTCGCGATGGCTGAGCGCATGCAATCGAGCGTCTCCAAGTCCGTCGCCGCCATTCCAGTTCAAAAATCCGCCTCGGGCGCGGAGGTCGATCTGCGGCCATTTTTGACCGCCTGGGAAAAAGGCCCGCTGGCTGACCTGAAGAGCGCTCTCTCGAAAAAAGACGACAAGCGTTCCGTGGCTACCTTCCACGCTCTGCGCCAGCAGTGCATCGCCCGCCATTCCGCGCTGGGCAAGGTGCCGGCGGTGCAGGTCAGCGATTTCCCGGATGCGACAGTGGTCCGGTGATGCCTCACACCAGCCCAAACAGCTTCTTCAACTCCGCTGCACCATCGGTGGTGGCGAGCATGAAGGACTGCGAACCGTGGCTCCAGGAGGCGTAGCTCCAGTTTTTGGAGGATTTGAAAGTGGGCGGGCCTTGCGCGGGGCAGCAGTCGAGGTCGGCGTTGTCAAAGACAATGAGGTGAGCCTCTTTGCCGGTCTTCATTTGAAAACAGATGATGGAGGCGGTGCGGCCATCGATCTCGACACGCTTGCAGCCGTAAGTGCGCAGGCTGGCAAGCGTGGAGGGCACGGCTGAAGGGCATGGGCAGTTCTTTTGATTCAGCAGCGCCTTCACGGCCTCGTAGTTTTCCGCCTCCGCATCAAGCGGGGTCATGCCATATTCAACCCTGGCCACGGCGGCGAGGGATTGAGACTCCCACGCGGCCATGGCGCTATTGCCCGGCCAGAGGAGCAGCCATGCGCCAGCGATGCATGCCGCAGCGGCCGAGAGGATCGTTGGCGTGATCCAGCGCACGTTGGGGCGGGCGTTTTGAGCAGCGCTTTGCAGGATGCTCTCCCGCGATCCAGCGGGGATGGAGGCGGACAGCGCTTCGGCGACCTTTTCATCAAAGGTGGTGCGTTGGGCATGCCACGCGGCGAGTTCGTCGTCACTTTCCAGCATCGCACGAGCCTCCGGTGACGCGTCCTGCGGCCGGAGCGTCGTGGCATCGAGTTCGAGTTTGGCTTCTTCGCGGTTCACGAGGCAGGAAAGGTTATCATGTTGGAGGAGGCAGATTCTTCGAGGCGGCGGAGGATTTCGCGCAGCTTGTCTTTAGCACGGGAAAGGCGGGACATGACCGTGCCGATTGGCAGGCTGAGCATCTCGGCGATGTCGCGATAGGAGAGCTCTTTGAGGTAAAACAGCACCAGTGGGACGCGGTAGGCGGCGTCGAGCTGTTCGAGGGCTGAATTGAGCATCAGCGCATCAAAACGGGGTTCTTCACCAAGATCGTCATTTTGCGTAGCCCCATGCAGATCAGGCTCAAACTCAACTTCCTCGTGCTTTTTCTCCTTCCGAGCCATGGCGAGCCATTCGCGGTAGATCGTGGTGAAGAGCCAGGTCTTCACTTTCGAGGTTTCACGCAGCGTGTGACCTTTTTTGGCCCACTGGAGGAAAGTCTGCTGCACGAGATCCTGCGCGGTGGCTTCACGCCGGCACATGCTCAGCGCGAAGCGGTAGAGGCCCTGATAATGGGCGTCCACGATCTGCTCGAAACTAGGCGGTGAATCACTCAAGTGGCGCTGAGGGAGGGTGCGTGTTTGTGGCAGTTCAAAGCCGAAAGCGAGGGCGAGTTCCATGAAATCATTGGGACGATTTGAGGATGGGAGTCACCACGCGGCGGTTTATTCCGGCCTGACGCAAAAAATTTCACGCGGGAGCCTTCCATAAATAGGCAAAGAAGCCGGTGACCAGGGCGACGAAGAAAAAATAGATGCCCGCACGCAGCCAGATGAACTTCCGCCGCAGCACAATGGCGGAGCAGTAGTTCTGGATGGAGTACTGATCATCGAGACGGCCTGCATTCACCACCTCGTCAAAGCGCCGCGCATAAGCCGTAGCATCGGCATCACGCGCCACATCTCCCCAGAAGATGACGCTGCTGCCGAACGGCGGCACGCGTGGCATAATCACGCTGCCCGCCGCATAGGTGGATGCGGCAAAAAAGGTGATGCTGGCCACGGCAGCCACACGTCCCACGAAATCCGTGGGCCACTGCTGGAGCAGCAGTGAGGCCGCGGCAACGTTTCCGGCGAGGAACAAGCCCGCCTTCGAGTCCAGCGCCAAAATGTAGTGGTTCATGTACTCGTTTACCGCTTTCGCGGCGGCGGCTTTGTCGAGGTCGTTCGGAATGGGATTGGCCATGATGGTGAGAGCCTGTCTGTGGCGGCTATTGCCGCTATCGCTCCGTGGAGGGACTTGGCTTGATAAAAAGAAAAAACAAGCAAGGAATAAACGAAGCCCGGCCTTCTCTAGCAGAACCGTAGCCCATTCGAAAAGCCTGCCTCAAAGCAAACAAGTCATCCACTCCCACACTCGTCATGTCATACACCTCCCGTCACTTCTTCCGTCTCTGCGCGGCCGCCAGCTTCATGTTCGCCTCCTCCGTGCTGGCCGGGACCAAGGACTACAACCTACCCGCTGATAAATTGGCAATTCAAGGCTACGACCCTGTGACCTACTTCACCCAAGGCAAAGCGGTCATGGGCAACGCTTCGTTCAAAACCCAGCACGAGGGTGTGACTTACCACTTCTCCTCGGCAGAGACGCTAACCTCCTTCACAGCGGCTCCGGCAAAGTATCTGCCGAGCTATGGCGGCTGGTGCGCCACGGCGATGGCGAAAGGCGATAAGGTCGAGATCGATCCAAAGAACTTCAAAGTCACGAATGGACGCCTCTTTTTGTTCTTCAGCGCTTGGTATGGCGACGCCAAAAAGACCTGGCTCAAGGACGAGGCCGGGCAGGAAAGCAAAGCAGACGCGAACTGGAAGAAACTCTCCGGCGAATAACTCCTCACCTTCTTTTTCGATCATGTCTTCGACTCTTCAAAATCGACTCAGTTGGCTACTGCAAATCGTAGCGGCGGTGATTATGGGGCAAACGCTCTTTTTCAAGTTCAGCGGTGCTCCTGAGCCTGTGTACATTTTTACCACGCTGGGCGCCGAGCCTTACGGGCGATGGCTGGCGGCGGTCTCCGAACTCGTGGCGGTGGTCCTGCTGGTCTGGCCTGCGATGGCTGGTGCGGGCGGACTGCTCGGCCTCGGTGTGATGAGTGGCGCTCTGATGGCTCATCTTACGACGAAACTCGGCATCGAGGTCCTCGGAGATGGCGGACTGCTTTTTGCCCTGGGCATCGTGGTGTGGGTGGCCTGCGCAGGCATCGTTTTCTTCCGCCGAAATCAGCTTCTGGCTCAGACCAAGGTGCTGCGGGCTCGATTCATGCCTTCCTGAGCCCCATGTGCTCGCTCAGTTGGTATCATCATCCGGGCGGCTACGAGGTCTTTTTCAACCGTGACGAGAAAAAGACCCGTGGCCGTGCCACCCCGCCTGCTCTTCATGAAAAAGAGGGCGTCTGCTATCTCTCCCCGCGAGATGCGGATGCCGGCGGCACCTGGCTGCTCGCCAACGAACACGGCGTCACGCTCGCTTTGCTGAACTACTGGCATTCGATGGCTGAGGAACGCAGGCAGGCGCTGAGTCGCGGTCTTTTGCTCAGAAGCTTGGCCTCTCAAAAAAGCGCGGAAGCCGCCTTGCAGCAGGTTCGCGCGATGTCGCTAGTAAGTTACGGCAGCTTCACCTTGGCAGCCTTTGATCTCTCGCAGGATGCCGGACCGCCGGTGCTGCGCTGGGATGGTCGATCACTGATTTCGCTGCCAACGGTGATGCCGCTCTGCTCATCCTCGTTTCTCCCGGAGGCCGTCATCGCATCCCGTCAGAAGTCTTTTCAAACGCTACCGAATCATCTGCCGGACACACTTTGGCGCTGGCACCGGGAAGAAGCCTCTCCCAATGCCTACACCGTGCGCATGAACCGCCCCGATGCGCAGACGTGGTGCATCAGCCGCGTTTCCGTATTCGCCGATTCCATCCGCTGGCGCTACATCGAAGAGCTGCCCGATCTGCGAGGCAGCCCCAGGGTCCACGAAGCGATCCTAAAGCCATGACAGCCACCTGGATCGAATCTCTCTCCACCCTGCTGACGCCGGCCTCCCTCATGGGGTTATCTGCTTTTCAGGTGATGCTGACCCTCACGCTCGCCACGTTGATCAGCGAAGATCTCGCCTGCGTTTCGGCGGGCTTGCTTTCCGCGTCGGGGCAGTTGCCACTCACGTGTGGCGTCCTGGCCTGCGGCATCGGCATTTGGTTCGGCGATGTGCTGCTCTATGCGCTGGGCCGCACGCTGCGTGCCGGACTTTTTCGCGCCGAATGGCTCCGCCGCCGTGTGCCCGAGAGAAAGCTCGCGGAGGCAGAAAAACACATCGCGGAGAAAGGCACACGCTTTCTCGTGGTCTCGCGTTTTTTACCCGGATCACGGCTGCCCGGCTATCTCGCGGCCGGAGCGCTTCGCTATCCGCTAACCAAGTTCATGCTCATCATGGCGCTCGCGGTCGCCGTGTGGACGCCGCTGCTTTGTTTGCTATCGCTGACGCTTGGAATGACGCTGCTTCCCTGGCTTCATGATTGGCGCTTATGGATCATCATTCCAGCCGCGTGGCTGGTGATGGCCACGGCGGTGAAATTCATCCCCATGCTCTTCACGTGGCGTGGCCGCCGCCTGCTACTCTCACGCTGGACGCGGCTCACGCGGTGGGAGTTTTGGCCGAGTTGGGCTTTTTATACACCCGTGGCCTTTTGGATCGCCTGGCTGTGCCTGCGCCATCGCTCGCTCGCCGTCGTCACCCTTTGCAATCCAGGCATCCGCCTCAGCGGCCTAGCGATGGAATCGAAGTGCGACATCCTCTCCGCGCTCGGCAAAGACAACCCGCATGCCGAAGCCATCGCCACCTGGACTTCCCTACCGCCCGGCGAGCCAGCAGCACGGCTCGCGGCGCTGAATGCCTTCATGCAGGCTCACGAACTCAGCTATCCCATCGTGCTGAAACCCGATGTCGGCGAGCGGGGTCAAGGCGTGGCTATTATTCGCCATGAAGAGGCCGCTTTGAGCTACCTCACCGCCTGCAGCGGCCTCGTCATCGCTCAGCGACACATTGGTGGGCTTGAGTTTGGCATCTTCTACACACGCCAGCCCGGAGCTGATCGCGGTGAGATCATCTCCCTCGCTCAAAAGCACCCCTTCAGCCTGCGTGGCGATGGTCAGCACACACTGGAGAATCTGGTGCTCACCCATCCTCGAGCCCTCGCCATGGCCGCGTATTTTGAAAAGAAGTTCGGCGGCGAATACACACGCACTCCAGTCCTCGGCGAAGAGGTGAAGCTGGCCGAAATCGGTACGCACTGCCGCGGAGCCATCTTTACTGATGCACGCCAGCATCTCACGAAAGCACTCAGCGAAGCCGTGAATGACCTCACGTCGCCTTTCGAAGGCTTTCACTATGGCCGCTACGATCTCCGCGTGCCCTCCATCGAAGACCTCCGCGCCGGACGAAACCTGCAAGTCCTCGAGCTCAATGGCATGACCGCCGAGCCCGTGCACATCTACGATCCTGCCTATCCCATCACGCAAGCCTGGAAGGATGTCGCCAAGGCCTGGAGCTTTGCCTTTGCCGCGGGTGCCGCCCTGCGACAGGCGGGCCATCCCGTCCCCACCCTGCGAGATATCCGCGCCGTGCTCAGCCAGCACCGCCACCACGACTGGTTCGAGGCCGATGACCTCCGCACCGCCCCATCTCAAGCCTGATCCCCTCCCCATGACCGAACTGCTCCAAGCCAATCTCAACCTCTTCGATCAAATGTCCGAGCTGCTCTCGCGTCTCGAACACCGCACCTATGTGGAGACTTCTTCGGTCTTTCTGAATTCCTCCATCGGCGGCCACGTGCGCCATTGTTTGGAACATTACCAATGCTTCGCGGAAGGCCTCCCGCAGAGCCGGGTGAACTACGATCTCCGCCAAAGAGATGCCGAAGTCGAAACACAACCCTTCGCCGCCCTCGCACGTCTCCGCGAACTCCGCATCCGGCTCACCGCCCTGTTTTCAAAAGCCCCAGCGGAGGAAATCCTCGTCCTCATGGATCATGGAGCCGCCGCCTCCGAAGG
The DNA here is from genome assembly GCA_046051905.1 of Verrucomicrobiota bacterium. Taxonomy (GTDB): domain Bacteria; phylum Verrucomicrobiota; class Verrucomicrobiia; order Verrucomicrobiales; family Verrucomicrobiaceae; genus Prosthecobacter. The sequence goes on along the minus strand of JBJONJ010000380.1, from coordinate 9,928 downwards.
CTGCTGGCAGACATCCTCTCCCGGCCGCGAACTGCAGTTTCTCATCAGCCACACGATTCATCACTTCGCCCTCATCGGCGGCCTCTGCCGCACGCATGGTGTGGAGATCGCTCCCACCTTTGGCGTGGCCCCCTCCACCCTTCGCCACCGCGCCGCCCATTAATTCACCGCACCAAAATGCGCCGCACCTTCACCATCGTGTCGGGATGGCTCACGCAGCCGTGGCCTTCCGGCAAGATATTCTCGCTCACGACGTTCGATAGGTGACTGCTCACATAGGACACCACCCCATCACTGCTCCTCTCCAAAGGCCCCGCCGTGCCGCGATTGCCGATAATGCTGTGAATCTGCACGGCGGGAGGAACGAGCAGCGAAGCGAAGATACGCCGCGTCGGCTGGCGTGGCGAGAGCGCATTCACGCTATCGAGCCTGCCCCTGCCCAGCGCGGCGTCGGCGGCACGGTGAGCCAACTGCCGATGCGACCGAGTGGGTTGTCCGCGAAGTCACTGCCCCGATGCGGCACCGCGATGAAAATGATGCACCGTATGCTGCGATCCTGCTGCCAGGAAAACGCATCGTGCAGCATCGCCCGGTCCTCCGCACTCGTTTTCAGCGTTGGCGGCGGCACCGTGAAGCCGCCTCCCAAAACGCCATCCCAGGCCTCACCGCCAGCGCTTTACCGACGAGCCCGCTCATGCGGTGCGTGACGAGCGTGGTGTGTCGCATCTCGGGGTCATCGCCTTCGGGATCGAGCTGTCGGTGCAGCTCATGCAATTGAGCCCGCAACAGCCGGGCGGAGTAAAGGGCCGGCGCGGAGGTGTTGTAGTAAAAGTGCCAGATCTGGTAGCGACGGCGCACCGCTTCATCCGCCCAGAGTTCATTACTCAGCTTCGCCCACACAAGCGGAGATCAAAGAAGGCCGTGCATCATGATAAGCGGCTCCTTATTCGGATTGTAAGGCTCCATCAAAGAGAGCCGTGGTGGCCGACTCGGCGTGCGGGAGAGAAAATCGAGCAACTACGACTGCTTCAGCTTCCCCGAGCGAGCTAGCAATGCGCCCCAAGACACCGAAAGATCCGCCGCCAGCGCCTTCCCACCAAATTTCTCATGACTCGGAGGGCAAACGAGCTCGATCTGCACCTCGCGGCGAGCCGCGGAAGCCTTGGTCACCGTCGCCACCGCCGTCACAGGTCGTGTGATGGCCTCTGGCGGGAAAAGTCTCCAGTGGTTCGTGGTGGCGACTTTCCCGCAAAGCCATCAGCGCCACGCCCGCCCCCGCCCGACGGTCGTGAGCTAGCTTTTGCAGCTCAAAATCCTCCGCTGGCTACAACTGATCAAAATAGTCCGGCGAATAGGTCCCAGCGCTCTTCGATGCGAAAGTCACCTCGTAATCCACACTCGCTCCAGCTGCGGTGACGAGACCACGCTCACCACGCGACTACGCCTTCCACCGCTCGATGAAATGAGCCAGCGCATCCTTTGATTCAGCCGTCGCCGGTTTCACCAAAACCCGATTCAGCAGCGTGTGAAGATCTCCACCCGCTTCATGTTTGACCAAACGCAGCTTCACCGGCGCGATGGCACATCCTAAAAACACGAGACTGAGAAGCAAAAGGAGGGCTTTTTTCATGAAGGTGTAAGAGCCAGAGTAGTTCCTGGCGCGATTATTCCCTGCCGACGCACTTTTTTGGAGCGACATAGCTAAATCCGGCTTCTATCTCTTCCTGTTCCTCGACTCATGTCCCAGTCTCCCAAGCACATTCACCTCATCGGCATCTGCGGCACCGCGATGGGGTCCACTGCGGTGGCTCTCAAAGCGCTCGGCCACCACGTCAGCGGCAGCGATGACAAGGTCTATCCGCCCATGAGCGATGTGCTGGCGAATGCAGGTATCCCGGTGCTTGCCGGTTTCAAGCCGGAAAACCTCCCGCTCAATGCGGATGTGTATGTCGTGGGCAATGCCATCTCCCGCGGCAATGCGGAGCTCGAAACGCTGCTCGAAAAGAAGCTGCCCTACGTCTCGATGGCGGAAATGCTCAAGCAGCAGGTCATCCAGGGCAAACGCAGCTTTGTCGTCAGCGGCACGCATGGCAAAACGACCACCACCACCATGCTGGCGTGGCTTTTTGAGCACGCAGGCAAGAACCCGGGCTTCATGATCGGCGGCGTGCCGGAGAATTTTGAATCGGGCGCTCGCTTCACGCATTCCGACATCTTCGTCATCGAGGGTGATGAGTATGACACCGCCTACTTCGACAAGCGCAGTAAGTTCCTCCATTACCTGCCGGAGTGCGCCATCGTGAACAACATCGAGTTTGATCACGCCGACATCTTCCCGGACCTCGACGCCATCCTGCTGAGCTTCCAGCGTTTCCTCAACACCGTGCCACGCAATGGTCTCGTGCTCATCAATGGCGACGACCCAAACTGCCTCACGCTGCGCGCCAAATGCCCCGCCCCGCTCAAAACCGTCGGCCTCGGCCCCACGAATGATTTTCGCATTCAAATCACCACTGCGAAGCCGGACAGCACCGCCTTCACTCTGAATGGCGAGCCCTTCGAGGTGCCGATGGTGGGCGAGTTCAATGCCCGCAACGCCGCCATGTGTGTCTGCGCCGCCCGCTTCGGCGGATTGAGCGACAATGAGATCCGTGCCGGGCTCTCTAACTTCCTCGGCGTGCGCCGTCGCCAGCAGGAACGCGGTGCCGCGCATGGCATCACCATCATCGACGACTTCGGTCATCATCCCACCGCCATCCGCGAGACCCTCCGCGGGCTACGCCAGCGCTACACCGGCCGCCGCCTGTGGGCCATCTTTGAGCCCCGCTCGAACACCAGCCGCCGCAACGTGCTGCAAAACGAGCTCATCGAAGCCCTCGCCGAGGCCGATGCCAGCGTCATCGCCGCCGTGGCGAATCCCGAGAAGGTCGCCGCGGATCAACGCCTCGACACCGCCAAGGTCGCCGCCACCGTCACCGCCCGTGGCAAGCCCTGCTGGTTCGAGCCGAGCACCGATGCCATCGTCCAGCGCCTCAAATCCGAGGCCCGCCCCGGCGATGTCATCATCGTCTTCAGCAACGGCGGCTTCGACGGCATCCACGACAAGCTGCTGCACGCGCTCTGAGAAAGTACGTTGTTCACGCTTTAGCGTGGGATTGGGATTCAAAAACGGGCTGAAGCCCGAACTACATACTCGCTCAGCCGGGCGAACCGTCATTTGATCACAACGGCGGCGATGATGCCAATCAGAAGGATGATCAGGATCGCCAACAACACCATCGCCGCGATGGAAGTCTTCCGCTTCACATGCGGCGTGACTTCAATGATGCGGTGATACTCCGGCGTCATCACAAACTGGCCCTGCTTCCCGCAAACCTTCACCAGGATGTAGGCATTGATCAGCGTGCCGAGCGGAAAGCCGAGCAGACCGATGCAGGAAATGATGATCGTCGGAATGCGTGCCCAGGCCCTCAAACGACGCAGCCCGTAGGCGATGAATCCCTGGCCGATTCCGACCACCAAAAAGAAAATTCCCCCGACGATCTGAGCGGTGTCATTCTTCTTCAAACCTTCCACCATGGAGAATACTCCGGCGAGAGGCAAAAATAGTGCGCCGAAAAAATACAACGCCCCCACGGACTTGATCGTGGCCTCCGTGTTGATGTGCTCACGGCGGATCGCCTCGTCGCTGGTCGAGGATTGAAGGACCTGGGACTGGGGAGCGGCGTAGGGATTCTCTTCCATCTGGGTACTAACCCGGTAGTCTTCCGCCACGGCAAGCAGAAACTCACCGCAATCCCAGCAGCGTCAGGCTATCCCGGTGGATCATCGCCTCGATTTGGTCCGCTTGCAGTCGCGGGAGCTTTGTGCCCTCCAGCATGTCATTGAGGCCGCGGAGACCGGCGATGGACGCGTTCACCGTCGTGAAGGGGAAGTCGGTGCCGAAAAGCAGTTTGTGCCACACGCCGTATTCCTGCGCCAGCATGAGGCTGTTGTAGAGCTGCCACGGGCGGTAATGCAAGGCGCTCACATCCGCGAAGACGTTTTCATGCTTGCGGATGGTCACGAGGCACTCGCCCTCATACGGATGGCCCAGGTGGGCGAGGATGATCTTTACACCCGGATGCTTCAAAGCGACCGGCTCGATCAAACGCGGCAACGTGAAGGCCAGCGGTGCCTGAGCGATGAAGGTCGTGCCCGTGTGCAGCAGCACCGGCAGGCCTTTTTTCTCCGCGTAGCACCACAACGGCTCCAGTTTTTCATCGTCCGGGCTGAAGCCCGCATACATCGGCAGCAGCTTGATGCCGCGCAGGCCCAGTTCCTCATGCCCCGCCTGCATCTCACGCTCCCAGCCATGCCGCATGGGATCAACCGAGAGAAAGCCCGTCATCCGTGCCGGATCACGCGCCACATGCGCCGCCACGGTGCGATCATCCACCCACAGGCCGCTGAGCCTTGCCTTGCCACCAAACACAATCGTGTGCGTGTCCTCCGGTGCCGTGGCGCGATAGGCCTCATACGTCGCCGAGTAGTCCACCGCCTGCCCCGGTCTCGCCCGCCTGGCCTGACGGATGAAATCCTCCGTGAAATCCGCGGGAAAATTCCAGGCATGAGAGTGGACGTCGATGATCATAAAGCTGTGCTCATCAAACGCCTCGCCAGCAAAGGTTCTCCCGCCATTATTTGATTCCCCCAACCGTTCCCGAGCCGTGTCCCGACTTCTCACCTCTTACCTCTCCCTTCTCACGGCTCTCGCCTGCGCGGCCGACTTTCCCGCGCTCTCCAACAGCGAGCCGGGCAACCCTTCGCCGATGTCGCCGCAGGAGGCCTTAAAGGCACTCAAGCTGCCCGAAGGCTTCAAAGCCACGCTGTTTGCTGCGGAGCCGGATGTGCAGAATCCCATCGCGATGGCTTGGGACACACGCGGCCGCATGTGGGTGGCGGAAAACTACACCTACGCCGAGCGGGCGAAGCGCTTTGACCTCACGCTAAAGGATCGCGTCATCATCTTGGAGGACAAAGACTGGGATGGCATCGCCGAGACCCGCAAAGTCTTCACCGAGGACGTGCAGATGCTCACCAGCGTCGAGGTCGGTCGCGGTGGCGTGTGGCTGATGTGCCCGCCGCAGGTGCTCTTCATCCCGGATGCCAATGGTGACGACATTCCCGATGGCGAGCCGCAGGTCGTCATCGACGGCTTCACGGTGGCGAAAGACAACTACCACAACTTCGCCAACGGCCTGCGCTTTGCGCCCGATGGCTGGCTGTACGGCCGTTGCGGTCACTCCTGCCCTGGCAAGCTCGGCCTCCCCGGCACACCCGAGGAGCAGCGCGTGCCGATGAAAGGCGGCATCTGGCGCTATCATCCTGAAAAGAAGATCGTTGAAGTGCTCACGCACGGCACCACAAACCCCTGGGGCCATGATTGGGACCAAAACGGCGAGCTGTTTTTCATCAACACCGTCACCGGCCACCTCTGGCATCTCATCCATGGCGCTCATCTCATGGATTCGAGCACGCTGAATCCCTTCGTGTATGAAAAGCTCGATACCATCGCCGATCACTACCACTACGACCGCAGCGGAAGCTGGACCGAAAGCCGCGATGGCAAGGCCAACAGCCTCGGCGGCGGCCACGCCCACATCGGCATGATGATTTATCAGGCCGATCAATGGCCGGAGCAGTATCGCAATAAGCTCTTCACCCTCAACATGCACGGCCGCCGCGCCAATGTGGAGCGACTCGAACGAAACGACAGCGGCTACGTCGGCCAACACGAGCCCGATGTCTTCCTCAGCGACGATCCGTGGTTTCGCGGCATCGAGATCAGCACCGGCCCCGACGGCAGCGGCTTCATCCTCGACTGGAGCGACACTGGCGAATGCCATGACTCCACCGGTGTCCATCGCACCAGCGGTCGCATCTTCCGCATTAGTTACGGTGAGCCGAAGAAGCCCGAAACGCCCTTCGCTTGGCGGAAGCCGTGGCCGAAGGCCTCTCTCAAAGGCAATGAGCACCAACGCGCCCTCGCCATTCGCGAACTCGTGCAGTTCTCACCACTCGATGCCATCACCGGCCCGCAAGCTCACGCCAAGCATCCCGAACTTGCCTTCCATCCCGCCAAACTGGCCGCAGACGAAAAATCCGCCTTCGTGCGCCTTCAGCTCGCCAGCGTGCTTCAGCGACTTCCGCTCGAAAAACGGCCTGCATTGGCAATCGCGCTGCTTTCGCATGCCGAAGATGCCAACGATCCGTTTTTGTCGCACCTGGTCTGGTATGGCATTTCGCCGCTGAAGGCCGAAGCATTGCTCGAACTCGCCAAAGCATGCTCCTGGCCCAGAGTCACCCGCTGGATCGCCCGGAAGCTCGCCACGGAGCCGGAGGCGTTGAATGCATTGCTGGCCATCAACAGCTCCGAAGAGGTGCTCGAAGGCATGGCGGAAGCATTCAAAGGCATCCGCAAGGCTCCGAAGCCGGCGAATTGGGATCGTATTGTAGTCCCGGCTTTAGCCGGTTCTGTTCCGGCTCAAGCCGGGACTACAAAACTCATTCGTGACCTCAGCATCCTTTTCGGCGATGGCCGGGCACTCGATGACGTGAAGAAACTCGCGCTCGATGACAAGGCGGACATCACCGCACGCGAGTCGGCGCTCAAAACGCTCATCGAAGCACGTCCGGTGGATCTGCGCGAGGTTTGCACAAAGCTCATCGACGTGCGCGGTCTCAACACGACGGCGGCACGGGGCCTCGCGATGTTTGATGATCCGGAGATCGGCAGGCAACTCGCCAAAAACTACCGCAAGTTCGCCGCGAGCCTCATGGACACACTTGTCGCCCGCCCCGCTTTCGCGAAGGCCATGCTCGCCGAAATGGCCGCCGGACGCATTCCGCGCACGGAGCTGAGCGCTTTCCATGCCCGTCAGATTCGTGCTTTCAATGATGTAGCTCTCACCAGGCAGCTCGTCGATGCTTGGGGCGAATTACGCGAGTCCGCAGCCGACAAAAAACAACTCATCGCCAAGCTGAAGGGCGATTTGCAGCCCGACGTGCTCGCCAAAGCAAATCTCAGCAATGGGCGCGTGCTCTTCACCGCTGTCTGCGGTGCCTGCCACGTGATGTATGGCCAGGGTGGGAAAATCGGCCCAGATCTCACCGGCAGCGGTCGTGCGAGTCTCGACTACCTCCTCGAAAACATCGCCGATCCCAGCGGCGTGGTCAGTGCGGACTACCGCATGCGTTTGCTCACGCTCAAAGACGGTCGCCAACTCAGCGGCGTGATCGCCGGCAAGACTGACCGCACCTTGACGCTGCGAACCTTGACCGAATCCTTGACCCTTGACCGGTCTGAGATCACGAAGACAGACACGTCGCCGCTTTCCATGATGCCGGAGGGCCTCTTGCTTGCCCTTCAGCCGGATCAAGTGCGTGATTTGATCGCTTACCTGATGCATCCCGTGCAAGTGAAGTAGCGCAGCCCCCTCAATCACGGGGGGAGCTTGAGAGAAACTTCATTTGTCAGTCCTGCTCCTTCCTGCTGTATCTTTAACCATGTCCCAAGGACCCCTCCTCATCACCGGCGGCGCCGGCTACATCGGCTCCCACACCGTCCGTCACCTGCTCGACCAGCACGAGCGCGTCATCGTGCTCGACAACCTTGTCTTCGGCCATCGCGAGGCGCTGCCGATGGATCGTGTGACCTTCGTCGAGGGCGAGATGGAGGATGCCGCGCTCATTGAAAAGCTATTCAGCGAGCACAAACCGGAGGCCGTGCTGCACTTCGCGGCCTTTGCCTATGTGGGCGAGTCCGTCACCGATCCGCTCAAGTACTACCGCAACAACCTCGCCGCGCCGCTCACCCTGCTCGAAGCAATGCAGCGGCATGGCTGCAAGCGGTTCATCTTCTCCTCCACCTGCGCTAGCTATGGTGATCCGGTGCGCATCCCGATCGACGAATCTCATCCTCAGGCTCCCGTGAACCCTTACGGTGCGTCGAAATGGATGCTGGAGCGTGTGCTGCGTGATTGCGAGCGTGCCTGGGGCCTGAAAGCGGTCTTCTTGCGCTACTTCAACGCCTCAGGCTGCCATCCGAGCGGTGAGATCGGCGAGGATCACAATCCCGAGACCCACCTGATTCCTCTTGTGCTCCAAGCCGCAAAAGGAGAAAGGCCGCATATCACCGTCTTCGGCACGGACTACCCCACGCCGGATGGCACCTGCATCCGCGATTACATCCATGTGTGCGACCTCGCCAGCGCCCACGCCCTCGCCTTGAAATACCTACGAGCAGGCGGTGACACCATCGCCATCAATCTCGGCACGGGTCGCGGGTTCAGTGTGAAGGAGATCATTGCCACCGCCGAATCCGTCACTGGCAAAACGATCCCTGTTGTTTATGGCGAACGTCGTGCCGGAGATCCGTCCGAACTCGTGGCCGAACCTGCTCTCGCCGCGAAGGTTCTCGGCTGGAAGGCCGCGCATCTTGATCCACGCGAGCACGTGGAGAGTGCTTGGAAGTGGATGACCAGACCAAGAGGCGGTCGCTACACGAATTGAACGAATCCATGCCAGGCCTGTCACAAGCAGCCCCCTGAACCCTCCAGCAGCCCGCCCTCCACGCTGCACCAAAAACCAGCCATGAGAATCTCCTCCACCACGCACATCTGCCCCGTGTGCGGCTATGACGAGCTCAAGGAACCGCCACGCAAGCGCACCGGCGGCGTCTCGCTCGAAATCTGCCCAAGCTGCAGCTTCCACTTCGGTGTGACCGATGACGACAAAGGCCTCACCTACGACGAGCACCGCCAGCAGTGGATCGAGACCGGCATGAAATGGGCCAGCAGAGGCCAGAAGCCTCGAGAGGACTGGAACGCGCAAACCCAACTCGCCAGCCTCGCTCTCAGCGCCGCGCTGAAACGCGTCCGCGGCCGCCCTCCACGGGTGTATTTGAAGCCGGCATAAAAATCACTTCCGCGTGATCTGCACAATCACCGCTTTCTGAGCATGCAGACGGTTTTCGGCCTGGTCGAAGATGACGTCGGCGTTCGCTTCCATCACCTCATCGGTGATTTCCTTGCCGCGATAAGCAGGGAGGCAGTGCATGACGATGGCGTTCGGTTTGGCGTGCTTCAGCAGCGCGTCGTTGATCTGCCAGGGCTTCAAAATCTCGATGCGGTCGGCGCTTTCGGCCTCCTTGCCCATACTGACCCACACATCGGTGTAGAGGACGTCACAGCCTTTCACCGCCTCAGCGGGATCATCGACGACGCGGATGGTGCCCAAGGGCACGTCGCGCATGAAGCTCTCCTGCGGCTGGAAAGCCTTCGGAGCTCCGATGACAAGCTCAAAGCCCAGTTTCACCGAAGCCCAGATCCATGAGCGGGCCACGTTGCAATCGCCATCGCCGAGAAAACACACGCGTTTGCCCGCCCAGCCGCCGAGACGTTCCTGGATGGTCTGCAAATCGGCGAGGATCTGGCAGGGATGCTCGTCGTCGGTCAACGCGTTGATCGTGGAGATGCCGCTGAACTTAGCGAAATCGACCACGTCCTGCTGCGCGAAGGTGCGGATGACCGCGCCATGGATCATGCGGCCCAACACGCGGGCCGTGTCCTTGATCGGCTCGCCGCGACCGAGTTGGATGTCAGCGCCGGAGAGGAACATGACCTGTCCGCCGAGCTCGCGAATGCCCACTTCGAAGCTCACCCTCGTGCGCGTGGAGGATTTCGTGAAGATGAGCGCCCACTGCTGCCCCGTGAGCACCTGCGGCGACGACGTGCGGTCCTTTTTCAGCACGCAGGCGAGATCGACGATCTTCTCGATCTGGTCTTTGGAGAGTTCTTCGATGGAAAGGAGATGCTTCAGGAGGGGGCGGGGCGAAAGGGGACGGCGGAGCTTAAATGACGAATTCCGACTGGTCGACTGACGATTG
>JBJONJ010000379.1:0-5452 GCA_046051905.1 Verrucomicrobiota bacterium | reverse complement strand
TCGCGTTCATGCTGCCGATGTGCGCGGCAAAGGCGGCACCGGTGCGACCGCTCATGATGATGGCGGTCATCACCACGCCCATCTCGCGCACCATGGCGATGGCCACGAGGTCGGCCACGAGCAGGTTCGCGCCGAAATTGGTGAGCTGGGCATTGCCCACAAAGGCCAGGATCATGCCTATGAGGAAGCTGATGAGCGTCACGATGGGCAGCGCCTCGATGCCGCATTCCTGCACGCTGAGCCACAGGTCCGGCGTGCGAAAGCGGGCGCGGCCGGAAACAAAGCGCCCCACGGAAAGCGAGCACTGCCCCACGAACTCGATGACATCCAGCGTGCTCTTCCACGCCCTCAGCGAGAGTTTTCCCAGTCTCGTCGTGAAGGAGACAGGTTTTCCACTTTGCGCCACGATCTCCTCCGGCACGGCGAGAGCCAGTTCGAGCAGGCCGCGAAGATTCGGCGGTAGTCCTTCAAAGGATGGCGAGGTACCTGCCGCAGGCGGATGAGCACGCAGGTGTGCCAGCAAAAAGGCGGGCAGCGTGGAATCAAAGACTCCGAGGCCCTTTGCCTCATAGCGGTCCGTCGCTTGGCCAGGCGCATCGCCCGTGATCACCGCCTCGGGTCCACCTCGCCGCCAGTCACCGCTTAATTTGAGGATTACCGCACCTTCTTCCCTGAGCCAGCAGGCGCGGGGGGATGAGTCTGCGGTGGCGGTGGTCATGGTCGGCTACCTTGCAACGTTCTCCGCGAGATCCAAGTTGCGGCTTCGGAGGATCAAAGAATGCCAAGGAAAGACCAATGACGCCGCCGGTGAATGGCGTTTGTTGTTCACCATGCCCGCCAGCTTCAAAGACTACTATGCCATCCTCGGTGTTCCGCGTGAGGCAAGCGCGGACGACATCAAGAAGGCTTTTCGCAAACTCGCCCGCCAATACCACCCGGACACGGCGAAGGACAAAAAGACCGCGGAGGAGAAGTTCAAGGAGATCAACGAGGCCAACGAGGTGCTCAGTGATCCTGAAAAGCGGACCAAATACGACCGCCTCGGTGCAAACTGGCAGCAGGAGGCCGCGCCGCCTCACGGTGCCGGTTCCGATCAGGAGTTCCATTTTGGCGGCACGGGCTTCAGTGACTTCTTCGAGCAGTATTTCGGCGGTGGAGCCCGCTATGGCTTCGGCGATGAGTTTGTGCCCAAAACATCCCGCAAAGGCCGTGCGAGCCGCGGTCACGACATCGAGGGCGACATGCTCGTCACGCTCGACGAAGCGATGAACGGCACCTTGAGGCCCATTTCGATGCAAACAGTGAATCGCCAGACCGGCGCGGTGGAGACACATGAGTTTCAGGTGCGCATCCCGCCCGGTGCCACGGATGGCCGCCGCATCCGCGTGCCCGGCCAGGGTGAACCCGGTCACAATGGAGGCGAGGCAGGCGATTTGTATCTCCGTGTGCGCCATGCCGCGCATCCTGACTTCACCACACGCGGCGTGGAGGTCCATCACACGCTCGATGTGGCCCCGTGGGAGGCCGTTCTCGGTGCGGAGGTCATTGTGCCGACACTCGATGGCTCCATCAAGCTGCGCATCCCCGCTGGCACGAGCGATGGCCAGCAACTCCGCGTGCGCGGCAAAGGCCTGCCGACCGACAAGAGCGGCGGGCGCGGCGATTTCTTTGTCACGATCAATGTCGTGCTGCCGGATCGTGTCAGCGATGCCGAGCGTGAGCTTTGGGAAAAGCTCCGCGCCACCTCCACCTTCAACCCGCGTGCCTGAACCATGAGCGAAACCTACACCCTCGAAGTGCTCGCGCAGATGACCGGCCTCTCCACGCAGATGCTGGTGAGCTATCAGGAGCACGGCATCATCCAGCCGCAGTATGATGACGACACCGTGCGCCGCCTGCGCCGCATCGAGCATCTGCGTGAGAGCTGTGAAATGAACCTCGAAGGCATGCGCCTCATGGCCCGCCTGCTCGACGAGGTGGAGCGCCTCCGCGAGGAGCTTCGACGCCGGGCTCAATGATATTCCGCCAGCGCCCGCGGCATGAAGGCGCGGAGGTTTTCAATGCGGGTGGCATCAAGGGGGTGCGTGCGCAGGAAGGCCGGCGTGCTGCTGGCCCCTTTCTGGCGGGCAAAGTTTTCCCACAGGGTGATGCTTTCACGCGGATCATAGCCACCGCGGGCCATGTAAAGGGTGCCCAGCTTGTCGGCTTCCAGTTCCTGACCGCGACTGAACTTTAGCATGCCAAGGCCAAGCGCTGCGCTGGCTGCCGTGCTGGTGGCCACCCGCGTGCCGGTGCTCTGGCGGGTGCCGAGTGCCGCATCCAGCACCCCGATGCCGACCGAGCCAAGCACCGCTGTGCTCATGCGCTCGCCGCTGTGTCCGGCGACGACATGTGCCAGCTCATGACCGAGCACGGCGGCGAGCTGGGCGTCGTTATGGGCCACTTTGAAGATGCCGGTGTTCACGCCCACCTTGCCACCAGGCAATGCGAAGGCATTTGGCGTGCTGTCTTCAAACAAAACGAACTCCCAACTCGCCCCCGGCATCGGCACGATGCGTTTCAGTCGTGCCGCCACGCGGTTCACCGCGGCGGTTTGCGAACCGTTGCCGGAGCGCCGCTTCTGCGATTTGATCTTCTCAAACTCCGTGAGGCCCATCTGGCTGAGGTGGGTGTTCGGAATGATGTTGAACGATTTTCGTCCGATGTCCGGCACCGTGGTGCAGGCAATCAGGATCGTCGAGAGGGCGAGGACAAGCGGCAGCAGCAGCGTGGAGAAATGGGACAGGCTCATGCGCCAAAGTGAAATCAACCGCACGCGAGACAACCGGAATTTCCAGCCGTGCTCATCGAGGCATCACAGTGTCGAACGCCGGATGAGTGGATCAATTTGCAGGCAACGCCAGGTCTCGCCTCTCACCCAGCCATCGTCATGACGGAGGACGCAGCGAAGCTTGGCGGGCGGTTTGCCGCCGAGGTAGGTGTCCGCTTTGAGGAGCCGGATGGAAAGAGTACCATCCGAGTGGAGGGTGATGGCTTGAGGCTTGTCACTATCAAACCAGCCATCCTCCGTAAAAACGATGATCCGCTCCGCGTCCCGCTGGCTGGTGCGGTGAGTGGCGCGGGCATCGACAGGTCGCAGGGTAAGCGTGATGTCGCGCCCTGTCTCATGCGCCTCGGCCGTCCAGGCATCACTCCGATGCTCCGCGCGGGAACGCTCGGCCTCGATCAAGGCATGCCACCTCGCATTGATTGCTGCCGTCTCGGCGACGGGCAGGTTGAGGCTCAAGTTCATGGCTCCAGGATGGCAGGAGCTGCCGCAGCACATCCATGAGACCTGGCCGGACAGCGTGACCTGGCCGCCAGGTTTCAACGTCATCGGAGGTGTGATCTCCGTGCGCAGCATGACATCTCGATCAAAGCCCTGGGCCTTGATCTTGAACATCCGGGTACGCTCCGGCTCGGGATAGACCAACGGCCCGGCCTCCCAGCCTTTGGGCAGGTCCCACTTCACCTGGGTGGGGACCCCCACGATGCCGGGAAACCGCCAGTAAGTATGCCAGCCAAGATCATGCTGAATCCACACCCCCAAGGTGAACGGCTCTCCAGGCACCACGGCCGACTGCTCGGAGACGAGTTGAAGCTTGAGGCCTAGCTGGGCCGGCAAAGGCGACGTCAAAATGACGAGCCAGAGCGCTTGCAGCAAGGCGAGGCGTGAGAACATGAACTTGGTGGGTGAAACTCCGGACATTCCCCACTCCAACGTGACCAGACCGGTTTTTTAGCGTATTCTTCGTGCGCCCTGCAGCATCATGAATGTCGATTTTCCTCATGAAATCGGCCCTTTCTGAACGAGCGGTGGAGTGAGCCCGCCGAGTGCTTCCCGCGGGTGATTGAGGAATTCTTCGAGGCCATGAAGCGCCGGGGCTGGTCGGCGAAGCTAACGCTCACTGATCTGGAAAAGATCCACATCGCCATTGCCTTCAATCCAGGCACCTCCGAACAGCCGAGAGGACTCAAGCAAGGTCTCAAGAACAACGACGGTAAATACTACAAGCTCGTCTCCGCCTACTACGACATCGCGCGCAGCATTCCGGACGATCCTGGCACCTCGGCAGGAGGAGACCCGGGCATGAACATCACTGACGAGGCTGCTTTGTGCCGCGCGGCGCTGGCAAAGAGGCCCCACCCTATCCGGATCGGCTCATCACGCTCGACAGCATTTTCAAGGCACCGACACAGCTCATCCATAAGCGTCTTCGCAATCCTGGCCTGACCCAGCGAGGCGCAAAGAGCGAGGAACCGTTGAACATCGATGGCATCTATGGCCAGGACACCCTGGCCGCGGTGCAGTTGTTTCAGGCCCGGCACGCGGATGTACAGGGTGGCCCGCTCGAGATCGATGGCAAAGTGGGCTCGGATCCTTGTGATGCCCTTTTCGGTGCCAAAACCGTGCCCATGTCTAATAAGCCCGGCCCCAAACAACCGGCTACTCGGTGAGGTGCTCGATGTCGCCTCCGGGGAGGTTGGCGTCCGCGAGGTTAGGACCAACGCAGGCCCGCGTGTAGAGCAGTATTAAGTCAGAGTGGGTATCTCGAAAGGGGCCCACGGGTGCGTGGCGTTCGTTTACTGGTGCTTCCAGACCGCCGCTGCCAACCAAGTTTTGGCCAACCCGATGAAGAAAGAATGCAGAACCGCTGGTGTGCTGGACCTATGGCTCCGCCCCCGTGCCGCCAGCATTCACCACATCACCACCGGCTAGGCGGTCGACAAACCGGCTCGCATCAAACCGGGAATGGTTTTCATCATTTCGACTGGTGGGGACAAAGGACCCACAGGCCTCGTCTCACGGGTAGTTGGCAACAGGCTGGAGACCATCGAGAGCAACACCATCGATGGCGGCTCAGGTGAAGGCATCGGTGTCCTCCACCGCGCCTGCCGCACGATTGCCTCCATAAACCGCGGGTTCATCGACTTCGGATAAACGAGGTATTGACAACCAACGGCACGCGCCTTGCTAACACTTATGAGGTCAGCCTTGCGTCGGCAAGGTCGAGCGGCCATGTTGATGGCCCGTTTTCCTCTCCTGTGAGTTTAAGCGCCCCCAAAATTGTCATCATCGGTGCCGGTCTGTCCGGTCTGGCCTGCTCCCGTGTGCTGGCCAGGGCGGGCGTGCCCTTTACCCTGCTCGAAGGATCGAATGGGGTTGGCGGGCGGGTACGCACCGATATGGTGGAAGGCTTCCGGCTGGACCGCGGCTTCCAGGTGTTCCTGCCAGCCTACCCGGAGGCACGCCGCGTGCTGGATTATGCGGGCCTAGACCTGCGGCCGATCTTCCGTGGCGCGGACGTGTTCGTGAAAGACCGCTTTCACCGCGTGGCCGACCCGGTAGGGCATCCAGTCTGCGCCCTACGCTCCCTCCGCGACGAGGAGGTCGTTACTCTGCGGGACAAGT